>CAZFLL010000018.1:25297-41497 GCA_964519865.1 uncultured Chitinophaga sp.
AACATCACCGCCGCACTGATCACCATATTCACCAGGGCCAGTGGTATCAGTTTCTTCCATCCCAGGCTCATCAGCTGGTCATACCTGAAACGCGGGATCGTCCAGCGGATCCAGATAAACAGGAAGAGGAAGAAAGCAATCTTGGCCATCAATACACTAAAACTGATCGCGGACAACAACCAGGACTGGAGTCCCCAGCTGGCTTCATTCACAAACGGAATATCATATCCGCCAAAGTACAGGGTGGAAATCACGGCTGCACTGACAAACATATTGATATATTCCGCAAAGAGATAGAAACCGAGTTTCATGGAAGAATATTCCTGGTGGTAACCGAAGTTCAGTTCATTCTCAGCTTCCGGTAAATCGAAGGGTGTACGGTTACATTCAGCCAGTGCACAGACAAAGAAGATGATAAAACCAAGTGGCTGGTAAATGATATGCCATCCATTGGCAGCCTGGCTGGCCACGATCTCACTCATCTTCAGTGAACCGGTCATAAAGATCACTGCAATCAGGGCCAGTCCCATCGGTAACTCATAGGATACCATCTGGGAAGCGCCGCGGATCGCTGCGATCAGGGAAAATTTATTATTGGAAGCCCAGCCTCCGATCATGATGCCATACACACCCACACTCACCACGCTGAAAACGATCAGGATACCCATGTCCACATCCGCCACCTGCAACGGAATAGTGCCACTGGCTGTTACCACCGGTGCGCCCCAGGGAATCACGGTGCTGGTCACCAGGGAAGTGATCATGGCCAGTCCCGGTCCCATCAGGAACAATACTTTATTGGAAGCCAGCGGAATAATTTCTTCTTTAAAAAACAATTTACCTCCATCCGCCAGGGGCTGGAAGATACCAAAGGGTCCTGCGCGGTTAGGTCCGTGCCTGTCCTGCAGCCAGCCGGCTACTTTACGTTCAGCCAGGGTGGTGTACATGGCAATGAAGAATGAAAGCCCGATGATACAGGCGATCAGTATTGCTTTCCCGAGAATGAACCAGATGTCAATTGCCAGTAAATACATGTTCATCGTTTATTGTTCGTTCTTCTTATAATTTTTACTCGTTGCCGGACCGGGGAGCGCGCTGATGTCGATGGTATTCACTCCACTTACGTCATGGATATCCATCAGCAGTTTGGGGGCACGGCCACCCATTACTTCTGCCACGGTCTCCTTGGGTTGATGAACACCTACATAATGTCCCTGGGAGATCACTGAATGCCGGTTCACCTTGGCCGGTCCTTCAATGACCCAGTCACTCGCCTTTTTCTTATCAAAACGGCAGGTATTACAGATCCAGCCGGTCTTGCCATCATAACTTTCCACTTCACCCCATTCGTCTTTACGGGCGGTTACACGCAATACTTCATCACCCCGTTGCCAGAGGGTTACTTTCCCACAGCATTTATCGCAATCACGGTGTGCTTCCACAGGTTTGGTAAACCACACCCTGTTTTTAAAACGGAATGTTTTATCGGTCAACGCACCAACCGGGCATACATCGATCATATTCCCGCTGAAGTCATTGTCGATTGCTTTAGAAATATAAGTGGAGATTTCCGCATGATCCCCGCGGTCCAGTATGCCATGTACGCGGTTATCGGTCAGCTGATCCGCCACATAGGTGCAACGGTAGCAGAGAATACAGCGGGTCATGTGTAACTGGATATAAGGACCAATATCTTCTTTCTCGAAGGTTCTTCTTTTGAATTCGTAACGGGTACCTTCCTTGCCATGTTCATACCCGAGATCCTGCAGGTGGCATTCCCCGGCCTGGTCACAGATGGGGCAATCCAGCGGATGGTTGACCAATAAAAATTCCACCACACCGGCACGGGCCTCCTGTACCCTTTCACTGGTGATATTTTTCACCACCATTCCATCCATCACATTGGTCCGGCAGGATGCCACCAGTTTGGGCATTGGCCGTGGGTCAGCTGCAGATCCTGCGGCTACCTCCACCAGGCAGGTACGGCATTTACCACCGCTGCCTTTGAGTTTGCTGTAGTAGCACATCGCGGGTGGGGTCACATCTCCTCCGATCTGCCGGGCAGCATGAAGGATCGTGGTACCCGGAGCCACATCGATCGTGATATTGTCGATCGTGACTTTAAAACTTGCGGGTGCTTCTTTTTTTACTTCGTCAGCCATATAAAAATTTCTTCTTTCTAGTTTTTATGCGGATACGGGTACATGTATCGGATCCGCATAATGCCCGATACCATAATTGCGGCGCAACGCGTCCTCCGGATTCGTTACATGCCATTCAAATTCATCCCGGAAGTGACGGATCGCCGCGGCCACCGGCCAGGCTGCCGCATCACCCAGCGGACAAATGGTATTTCCTTCGATCTTGCGCTGGATATCCCAGAGCAGATCGATATCACTCATCTTACCCTTTCCGTTTTCCAGGTTCAGCAGGATCTTTTCCATCCAGCCGGTTCCTTCACGGCAGGGCGAACATTGTCCGCAGCTTTCATGCCGGTAGAAACGGGCCAGCGTGTAAGTGTGTTTCACCACGCACTGACTGTCATCCATCACAATAAATCCGCCGGAACCCATCATGGAACCAGTGGCAAAACCGCCATCCGATAAACTTTCATAGTTCATCAGCCGGGTTTCTCCCTTGGCTGTTTTCAATAAGAGGTTGGCCGGTAAAATGGGAACAGAAGATCCGCCAGGTATACAGGCTTTCAGTTTTTTCCCATTGGGGATGCCTCCGCAATATTCATCACTATAGATAAACTCTTCCACCGAAATCGTCATATCAATTTCATACACCCCGGGTTTGTTCAGGTTACCACAGGCCGAGATCAGTTTCGTACCGGTGGACTTACCCACCCCGATCTTCGCATATTCCTCACCGCCTTCGTTGATGATCGGTACTACTGCGGCAATGGTCTCTACGTTATTGACCACGGTCGGACAATCCCATAAGCCTTTCACGGCCGGGAAGGGAGGTTTGATCCGCGGATTGCCACGTTTACCTTCCAGAGATTCCAGCAGGGCTGTTTCTTCACCACAGATATAGGCACCCGCTCCACGTTGTACATAAATTTCACAATCGAATCCACTGCCCAGGATATTTTTCCCCAGCCATCCATTGTGTTTTGCTTCAGCAATGGCCTGTTCCAGTATATCCACGATCCAGGCATACTCACCCCGGATATAAATAAATGATGTGTTCGAACCAAGGGCAAAAGAGGAGGTAATCATCCCCTCGATCAGCAGGTGCGGAATGAATTCCATCAGGTAGCGGTCCTTGAATGTACCGGGCTCTGATTCATCGGCATTCACCACCAGGTAACGGGGCACTCCTTCAGGCTTGGCCAGGAAGCTCCATTTCATGCCGGTAGGGAAACCTGCACCGCCACGTCCGCGGAGTCCGCTTTTCTTTACTTCATCCGTAACCTGGTCGGGGCTCATTGATTTCAGGGCCTTCTCCACACTGCGGTACCCTCCATGCTGACGGTACACATCGTAAAGCCGGATGTTTTCAATGTGCGCTTTGTCTAATAATAATTTTCTTCCCATATATCAAATCCTGATGGATTTTTTAGTCGGTTAATCTTTTTTGATCACTTTATTCTCCTGCCTTTTATCATATATCCCCGGGAAAAACCGGAGACTTAGCTGAATCAGCACTATCAGCACTTCCTTCAACTACTTCATCTTCCTGCTGTTCATATACTATATTTTACAGCCTGCCGGGCAAACAGCACCCACCTTTTTCCTTTCTTCACCCACACTTCCAGCACCCGCAGCTTAAAGCTGAATTCCTTTCCGCTCATCGAGGCATTGATATCTGCAATAAACCTGGCATGTGCCAGATTCCCGTTTACTTCCACTTTTATACTGTCTTCCTGGAAACTGTTATACCCCATATAACCGCTTTCCAGGTGTTCAATCAGTTCTTTTTTTGTTTCCACCCAGCCATTGCTGTGACCATAACTCATTGCCTTATCGGTCTGCTGGTTGATGGACACCGTATTCTTTTTCACCAGGGCCTGGTGAAACTCTTTCAGGGTACTGGTCAGTTTCACCTCTTCTGTTTGAGCAAAACAAGCGACCTGTAACAGGAAAAATCCTATGATAAATAAGAACTTCATGAATGCTGTTTAGTCGCTAACCGTTTGGTCAGTTTCCATTGCTTTCCTTCTTTTATCCAGAACAACTCTATAGCCAGGTTTAAGTCCACTTTTGTGCCGTCCGCTTTATTCTCCACGGCTTTCAGCACCGTATTCACCACCAGTGTATCGCCCCTGGCACTTACAGAATAAGGAGCCGGCTCTGCTGATTTCTCATAAAATGATTTATTGCGGCTGATACCCCTTATCGCTTCCTCACGGTTTTCACCTTTGCCGCTGGAATGAACATAGAGTACTTCTTTGGCAAACAGTCGCTCCAATACCATACTATCCTTGGTGCCAAATACAATTTCCTGGAACTGCCTTGACTGAGCCAGCACTTTCAGCTCATCTTTTGACTGGGCCATTGCGGACAAGCCCATGCTCAAAAACAATATGACGGTTATTTTTTTCATCAGTTCTGTTGTGCTGCGGAGTTTCTGCATTCCGCCACTATTGCATCAATTTTTTCTTTGGTCAGGTGTTCCCGGTAATGCTTGCCCTGCTGCATCATGGGCGCATAGCCGCAGGCTCCCAGGCATTCCACGGTTTTCAGGGTAAACAGGCCATCGGCACTTGTTTCCCCCGGCTTAATACCCAGGGTATCATAAATATATTTCACGATTTCATCGCTGCCGTTGAGCATACAGGGACCGGTCTGGCAGACTTCAAACATGTATTTGCCCACCGGCTTCAGGTTGAACATACTGTAGAAAGTAGCCACTTCATATACTTCAATCGGTTTCAGCTGGAGTACGGAGGCCACATAGTCCATGGTTTCTGTACTGAGCCAGCCACCGAATTCCTCCTGGGCAATATGCAGTACAGGGATCAGGGCACTCTTCTGTTTACCCTGGGGGTAGCGTGCAACAATCCCCTGCACTTCTTTCATCTTATTATCTGAGAACTTTATCATAGCAATTCAAAAGTCAAAATTATAAAGTCAAAATCCACAAATCAATTTCTCCTTAAGCGTCAAGCTCTCCTGCTATCAGGTTCAGCGAACTCATCGTCATAATCGCATCGCTCAGCATGGAACCCTTGATCAGTTCTTCAAAAGCCTGGTAATACACAAAACAGGGACGGCGGAAATGCAGCCTGTACGGGGTACGGCCGCCATCGCTCACCAGGTAAAATCCTAATTCACCGTTTCCGGCTTCAATTGAATTATACACTTCGCCGGCAGGAATATTGGTTTCTCCCATGATGATCTTAAAATGATAGATCAGGGCTTCCATTTTCGTGTATACGTCTGCTTTGGAAGGCAGGTAGTATTCCGGAACATCGGCATGAAATACATCCGCTTCTGCTCCTTTAAACTCCTGGACCTTCTGGTAAGCCTGTTCGATGATGCTCAGGCTTTCCCACATTTCCTTTTCACGTACCAGCCAGCGGTCATAATTATCGCCGGTGGTTCCTACCGGTATATTAAACTGAAAATCTTCATACGAGCTATACGGGGTATGTACCCGTACATCATAATCCACCCCGGCTGCCCGCAGGTTGGGACCGGTGAATCCGTAATTCAACGCCCTCTCTGCACTGATGGCCCCTGTACCCTTGGTACGTTCCATAAAAATGCGGTTACGCTGGAAGAGGTTTTCAAATTCTTTCAGTACAGCGGGATATTCGCGGAGAAATTTCTCCAGCTTCTGGAAAGCGATATCATTGAAGTTCCGTTCGAATCCGCCGATACGGCCGATATTGGTGGTCAGGCGGGCGCCGCATACTTCTTCATAAATTTCATAGATCAGTTCCCGGTACTGCATCACATACAGGAAACCGGTATAGGCCCCTGCATCCACGCCCACAATAGAATTGCAGATCAGGTGATCGGAGATACGGGCCAGTTCCATGATGATCACGCGGAGATAATCCACGCGTTTCGGCGTTTTTACCCCGAGCAGTTTCTCGCAGGTCAGGTGCCAGCCCATATTGTTCAGCGGGGAAGAGCAGTAGTTTAACCGGTCGGTGAGAGTGGTGATCTGTGCCAGGGGGCGTCGTTCAGCGAGTTTTTCAAAAGCCCGGTGAATATACCCGATGGTTTGCTCCGTGGACACGATACGTTCACCATCGAGTTCCAGGATATTCTGCATCACCCCGTGCGTGGCAGGGTGTGTGGGACCCAGGTTCAGCGTGGTGGTGGTTTTCTCGATCGACCCTTCCGGTAATTTGATATGATGTTCTGACATTTCTAAAATGTGTCTTTTATTCAAACTTGCGACCAGCTATACTATTAGTTCTACCTAAAATAAACGACTTATAAATTTTCATTCTCTTCCACAATTGGCTAATTAGCCTCTTCCAAACATTTCATCATCCTTATCAATCCTCGTCTGGTCTTCCAGCGGGAACTCTTTCCTTAACGGGAAGTAATCCATCTCGTCCACATTCAGAATCCGCTTCATGTTCGGATGCCCGACAAAATTCACACCCAGGAAGTCATAGGTTTCCCGTTCCATCCAGTTGGCCGCGGAGAATAATCCCGTGGCAGTATATACATCCGGTTGATTGATATCGGTAAAAACCTTGAAACGGAGGCGGATATTATCCACGAGGTTGTGCAGGTGATACACCACGGCCAGTTCGCGGCCGGGCTGATCCGGGTAATGCACCCCGGTCAGGTCGGTCATAAACCTGAACTTCAGCTGATCATCATCGTACAGGAAATTCAGCACTTTCAGATTTAACTCTTTGGGAGCCTCAAAACAAAGCATTCCGTATGACTCTTCGAAAGCCATAACCTGCTCCCCGAATTTCTCCGTCAGCCGTTGTTTGATTATTTCATTGTTCATTGACATTTGACGCTTATTTGGATCCTGCCTGCCCTCCGTAGCCTCGGCGAAGGTGGGGCATCTTGGTTCTTAGGTTCTTTTTATTGTATACCGTAGCTTTCCAGCAATGCCTTATAGTGGTCACTATTTCTTCTTCTCAGGCTTTCCTTACCAATCAGGTCCTGGATCCGCAGTACGCCGTCAATAATTGCTTCGGGACGAGGCGGGCAACCGGGCACATATACATCCACCGGCACCACCTGGTCGATTCCCTGCAGTACACTGTAGGTATCAAAAATACCACCGCTGCTGGCGCAGGCGCCTACGGCCATCACCCAGCGGGGCTCGGCCATCTGCAGGTAAACCTGTTTCACCACGGGACCCATCTTCTTGGCAATGGTGCCCATGACCATTAACAGGTCGCACTGACGGGGAGAAAACCCCACCCGTTCCGCGCCGAAACGACCCAGGTCGTAATGGGAACCCATGGTGGCCATGAATTCGATCCCGCAGCAGGAAGTGGCAAATGGCAGGGGCCAGATAGAGTTTTTACGGGCCAGGCCAATCACATTGTTCAGTGAAGTGGCAAAAAAGCCCTCGCCCTGGTGCCCTTCGGGCATTTTAGCGATACTGATATCCGCTTCCAGCGGTTTGTGAATGAGGTTGTATGAAACAGGACGAGCCATAGTTAAAGTTTTAAAGTCCGAAATTCCGGACAAAGTAAAAAATCAAAAGTCAAAATTGTAACAGCTGCCGGTTGTGATAGTTCTCCCCTTTTGAATTTTTACTTTTACTTTATTAATCTTCCCATTTAAGGGCACCTTTCTTTATTATATAAATGAACCCGAACAGGAAGAATCCGACAAATAACAACACCGCCCAGAATCCGGCCCATCCCAATTCCTTAAAATTCACCGCATAGGGGTAAAAAAAGATCACTTCCACATCAAACAACACAAACAGGATAGCGGTCAGGAAGTACTTGATCGCCATGGGCTGCCGGGCATCACCATGGGATTCAATACCACTTGTGAAATTCTGAAGTTTATCCGATGTTTTTCTTGTGGGGCCGAGCCAGTGGGTCACCGCCATCAGGAAAGCGACCAATCCCACGGCAAAAGCTATTTGAAGGGCTACTGGCAGATAACTCACTGCATTTGCATTAGTTGGGCCAGTTTGAAGCAGGTAAATCATATACAATTTTACTCCGCCGCAAAAATAAGGTGGCTGTCTGAATTTACCTGAATTAAAAATCAGGCCGGGGTATGATAAAAAAAGCCCCCGCTAAAAAGCAAGGGACTTTTGTAAAAGAAGAAAACCGAGTTTATCGCTTTACGACATTATTGACGTTTTTTTTTGCTGGCGGGCTGGTTTTAGCAGCGGTTTTAGGGGCTGCAGGTGTACCGCGGGCCGGCTGGTTGCCTGAAGGGCGGGTGCCGGGAGGCTGAGGTGCTTCCAGGCTCTTGATCGTGTTTTGCAGGTTAAGATTACCGGGATCCAGGGTCAGCATCCGGCGTAAGTATTCCAGTGCCTTCACTTTATCCTTTACAATATTCGCATGGTATTGGGCCAGGTAGCCAGCTACCCCCAATATGGTATTCTTATTTTTAACTGTATCCTTTTCCAGGAGCAAGAGGTATTTCTCAGCCCAGGGAACGGCGGCTCCTTTCTCCATGGTGCTGTCTATAGCGCGGTGGATATTATATTCCATCATATAACCATATGACTCTTCGGGGAATTTCACCACGTAAACGTCAAAAATGCTGTCGGCCCTGGTGTAATTTTTTGCCTGGTAATAAGCGAAACCGGCATCAAAGTAGTCCCGTTGACTCGGGTTCTCTTTTATTCGCATTAACTGGAGACGGAGATCGCCCTCCCGTTCCCGGCTGACACTGTCGCCTTTAGCCTTAAATTTATCAGCCCCTTTCTTCAGGAAATCCACTTTCAGGGAAGCGGTGGTGTCCAGCTGGGCCCCCTGTAAATAAGTATTAAATACTTCATAAACGGTACCACCTGTTTTATCCAGGATATCCGCCCTCAGCTGGTAATCGTAGAGCAGCAGGTCATCCGGATTTTTTTTGCCAAAGAAATGATCACTGTACATTTTGGCATCCGCAAATTCATTATTGGTAAAATGCGCATCCGCCAGGAGCCTGTATACTTTAGGTTTGGTGTTTTCACCCAGGGCCGCCACGACTGCTTCCGCACGGGTGGTAGCGCAGTTATAATCTTTTTTCGCCCAGCATAACATGGCATACAGGTACTCGTCCTGGATATCCTTTTCGGGCAATTTGGAGTCAATGTATTTCTGGAGCTGGGTTTCAGACATGGCATAATCCAGCCGTACAAAATAGTAATAGAACAGCTCATAATAAGCCGCTGTGTATTTGGGGTCTTTTTCTGTGGCTTCTGTCAGGTACTGGAATACCAGTTCCCAGTTTTTCTGGGATTCGAACAGTTTGGCCAAACGGAGACTGGCCAGCGGGAAATTAGGGTTGAATTCCAGTGCTTTTTTATAATAACGGAATGCTTCTCCGCCGCCTTCACCGGGTCTTGCTTTACGGAGGGCATTTCCCAGCCATACACAGGTTTCAGGATTCTTCTCGCCCTTGTTATCTATCGCATCCTTCAGCTTGACGATCACATACTCAAAGTCACCGGACTTGGCATCTGTATTGGCCAGACCCACTGCATTGAGGATATCAATATTATCCCCTTTCTTGGTGCGGGTCATGGTCAGCGCCGTTTCAAATTTCTGGCGGGCATCGTTTGTTTTATTTTCCAGCAGGTCCACATGGCCCATACCGGCCATAATCAGGGGCGCTCCATTCGTGGTCTGCATGGCTTTTTCATACAATTGCCTTGTCTTGGCGATACGGGCAGACATGATTTCTTCCGTCTGCAGGTACGTCTGGCCCAGCCAGTAAATAGCTTCGATATTATTGGGATTCGCGGCAATCATTTTATTAAAAGTCGCAATCGCACTATTGTACCGCTCTGCAAAAAGGTGATTTTTCCCTTCCTGCAGGGTCTGGGCGCGCAGGCCAGCTGTGAATAGCAAGGCAAGCGTCAAGATGGAAATTGTGGTTTTCTTCATTTTACTGTTCACGTTTAAGAATTGTAAATATAATCCATTTGTCTACTCATTCAGTTTAACCGGCCTTATCGACAGGCGTTTGAAACTGGGTGCCAGGTAGGCTCTTTTAAAAATCAGCTGCCCGATCTCCCCGCTCATAAAATTGGCAAACCCTGATCCCAGTCCCCGGTGGTTCTCCTTCAGGATATAAACCAAATCCCGTACCATCGGGTACCTTTTCAGGTAAATATTCGCCTGGTAGGCTTTTACATAAGAATCAGGGATATCTGTTGCCTGCAGAAAAGCCACCCTGACCTTTTTCAAAAAACTCGTATAAGTACTGTCTTCCCGGTTCCCGATCCAGCTTACGCCGATAAAACCAACCACCCCGGGATTTTTCGATACATAATCAATAACTCCCTCACTGGACCTGGCCGCCATGGCCGCCGGGGTCAGTGAATCGCCCCTCAATACTGAATCGATGATAAAACGTACCGTACTGGTTGCTTTTACCCCGTCAAATACCGGAATTAAATTTTTCTTAAATGTTCCGGTAAGTATCTGCCTGATATCCGTCATGTTCATAAGGGTGTCCGGCGAGTCAGGGTGCACAATGACCGCAATCCCGTCACGGGCAATCACCATACTCCTGGCGGTTAATTTCAGTGAGTCGGACACCACTTCCCTTTCTTCTTCCGAAGCAGGACGGGTAACGATCATCATTCTTACACTATCCACCAACAGGTCTTTCAGGCATTCCGCCTCTGGTTTATAATCCACCAGGATATGCGTTCCCGGATGATTGGATTCATACACCTGCACCTGTTCGTCGATCACCGGTTTGAAACTCTCATCGGCGCTTACATGGATGGTGCCCCGGTCCTTTGTATCCGGCAGGTCTCTTTCCTGTTCCTCATAGGATTTGCAGGCCCCCAGTCCGGCCAGCAGGAATAAGCATATTAACCCGGTCAGCTGCATTTGTCTCATCTTTCCAATACCCATCATCTGAAATAATTTTTCTTATATCCCCTGTAAATACGCCATATACCATATAAAATGCAGAAACTGCCAAAAACAAGTTCCAGTGTATCCGGTTTACCGAGTTTTTCATTGACCGGGTTTTTTCCCAGCTGCATCCGGAATATAAAAAACAGGCCCAGTAAAAAGATCAGTACGCCCATCCCGTAATCCGAAATGGATTTCATACTGGCCACCTGTTTTCTCTTCTTTCTTTCGTATTCTTCTATCATGAATTGCTCTTTAAAAAGTACCCCTTTCTATTCATTTTGTCACGGGTTTAATCAGTCGCCTCCGGGGTGGAGCAAATTAGATAAATTTTATTATTCTGACCCGACAAATGTTACCGGTAAAATATAATTCACGGGCACATTTACCCCATTCTGAAGGGCCGGAATCCACCTGGGCATCTTGCGGCAAACCCTAACTACTTCATCATCAAAATCCTCTCCGGCACTGGTCATAATGTCAAACCCATTCACCCCGCCATCCTTATCTACGCGGAACCGGATACGTACGGTTTTCATTTCCCCCTTTTCCAGGTTCTCCGGGGAAAGCAGGTTACGGGACAGGAATTTTTTCAGTGCTTCGGCTCCACCGGGAAATTCCGGACTCCTTTCCTGGACAATGAATTCCGGTTGTTCGTTCACCGCTTTTCCAAGGCCATTCCCGGTTTCTGCCGGTTCAGGATTCAGCACTACTGTACCGTCAGCTGCTTTTCCGGCTTCATTTTTATCACCAATGGCTTTGCCTTCCAGGTCTTCCACCGGGGCCATTTCTGTTTTTACTTCTTTTTCAATTTTAATTGCGCTGATATACTTAACGGTTGCCGTTTTCTCCATTGGCTTTTGTGGCCTGGCTTCTTTTGGCTTTTCAGGTTCCACCGGTTTTTCTTTCGGTAACTCCATCTGCCGGATCACCAGTCCTTCTTCCCGGTCAGGAGCACCTGCAGTTACAGACTGATTCCCGCTATTCATAAAGACAAAAGCCCCCAGCAGGATGACTGACATCCCCGCACCCATGGCGGTCAGCATCCGGTTGTTGTACCCGCTGCGCAGGGCATAGGCCCCGTACATTTTATTGCGGTGTTCGAAGATAATATCATCGAAATTGCTGTGGTGAATGTGGTTGTTTGTCATACTGTGGTATTTGCTATTGAGATGCAGCTTCCCCTTAAAATCCATAAACCGAAACCGGTCTTTAACAGCGCGTTAGCGATTTTTCAATTTTGGATCTAAATCATGTATAGCTCCCCGCAGCTGTATATATTTGCAGCATGAAAATTCTGATGGTTTGTCTCGGGAATATCTGCCGGAGTCCGCTGGCCGAAGGTATCCTGCAGGACAAAGCCTTTAAAGCCGGTTTGAACTGGAGTGTGGAGAGTGCAGGCACCAATGGTTATCATACCGGGGAAGCACCGCATCCCCTTTCACAAAAAGTAGCCCGGCTCAATGGTATTGATATCAGCAAACAGCGATCAAGGCGTTTCCGCCCGGAAGATTTTCAGGTATATGATAAAGTATATGCACTGGCCGGTGATGTAATGGAAGAAATGCAGCAGATTGCCCGCAAATCCTTTGATCCTTCAAAAGCTGAATTGCTGATGAATGAACTGCATCCCGGTGAGAACCTGGATGTACCTGACCCCTGGTATGGACCCGAACCCGGATACCATGAAGTGTATACACTGATTGACAAAGTATGTGAGGAAATTATCCGGAAGTACGGAAAGAAATAAAACCAGGGAATGTTCAATATAAAATGAAGATCCTTTTACTTTTTTAATATGGCTAAAGCAAGTATACCCCAGGGAACACGTGATTTCGGACCGGAAGTGGTGCGTAAGCGGAACTATATCCTGCATACAATAAAAACTGTTTTTGAACTTTACGGTTTCCAGCCACTGGAAACACCCGCGATGGAAAACCTGGATACCCTGATGGGCAAATACGGGGAAGAAGGCGATAAACTGATTTTCAAAATCCTGAATAACGGGCTGGATAATCCGGAAAAGGAAGCGCAGATCCGGGAAGACTTTGAAAAAGTATTGCAGGGCAAAAACAGCAAGGGGATAACGGAACGGGCTTTAAAATATGACCTGACCATTCCTTTCGCCCGTTATGTGGCCATGAACCATAACCAGCTCAACTTCCCGTTTAAACGTTACCAGGTACAACCCGTATGGAGAGCCGACCGCCCGCAAAAAGGCCGTTACCGTGAATTTTACCAGTGTGATGCCGATGTGGTGGGCAGCCAATCCCTGTTAAATGAAGTGGAACTGGCCTCCATCTACCATGAAGTCTTTACCCGGCTCGGACTAACCGGTTATGAACTGCATATCAACAGCCGTAAGGTACTCGCTGCATTGGCAGAAGTATGCGGTGGTGCGGATAAACTGACCGATATCACGGTAGCTATCGATAAACTCGACAAGATCGGTATTGATAAAGTAAAAGAAGAACTGACTGCACGCGGTTTAACCAATGACCAGATCCGTATTATTGAAAAATACTTAAACATCTCCGGCACAAACGAAGCCATCCTGTCTTCCCTGACTGATCTGATTGGCCGTTCCGCTGATGGTGAGAACGGAATCTCCGAACTGAGTTATCTGAGCTCGCAGCTCGCAACTCAAACCTCGCAACTCATAATTGATCCAACACTTGCCCGGGGATTAAATTACTATACCGGCATCATTTTCGAAGCCAAAGCCCCGGCCGGAGTAAAAATCGGCAGCATTGGTGGCGGTGGCCGCTATGATGACCTGACCGGGTTATTTGGCGTACCCAATATTCCGGGTGTCGGGATTTCCTTTGGTGTTGACCGTATTTATGATGTGCTCGAGGAACTGCAGCTCTTCCCGGCGGACGTACATGTGAGTACCCAGGTATTATTCTTTAACCTCGGGGAGGCGGAAAGTAAAAAATCATTTGAACTCCTGCAGCAGTTAAGGCAAAAAGGGGTGCGCGGGGAGCTTTTTCACGAGCAGGCTAAATTCGACAAGCAGTTTAAATACGCGGAAAAGAAAAACATTCCCTACGTGGTGATCCTCGGGGATAAAGAACTGCAGTCAGCTACCTGTAATATTAAAACCCTGGCTACCGGCCAGCAGCAATCAATTTCTTTTACTGAATTACTTACTTATAATTTCTGATATGAAACTCAAACACCTTATCCTGGCCGCCGCTGTTCTCTGCGGGGCATCTGCGCAGGCACAAACGAACCCATTATTCCGATACATCCAGCCCGGCAGCCGGATGGTCATGAGTTTTAACCTGCTGAAAATCGCCGCCAAAGTCCCGGGAGAAACCTTCCGGCAAAGCGGTCTTTACAAAGACATGATGAAAGATGATAAAGGCGAACTCCGCGCTTTTTTCAACGATCCCAGCAGTACGGGGATCGACTTTTCCACTGATTTTATATTATCCATGATCCAGTCCGGAGATACGGCAGCCAGTAAACCGGTTCCGGTTTTATATGGCCATATAAAGGACCAGGCTCTTTTTGCTTCGCTGATGAAAAAAATGAATAAAGAGGAAGACCGCATCCAGGTATTCGGCAATAACCGGCTTGTAATGCCTAAAAGTGTTGGACCCGCGCTGGCCTGGAATGATGAAATCTTTATCATCACCGGATCTGCGGATGGAAAAAATGAATTGAATAAGATATTCAGCGACACCACTGACACCCGTGATATGGAAGTACGGATGAAAGAAGTAACTGAACGGCTGAACCATTCCTTACGCGAACAATGTTTTAAACTGTTATCTCCCTCTGCTGATTTTGGAAGTCCTGTATTCAAACAACTGATGTCAGAAGCCGGGGATATCCGGATCTGGAATAACGGGAGACAGCCATCCACTGATAATAATGCTTTCCGGAAAATGCCGGCTTTCATCACACAGTTTATGTCACGCATCCAGTCGGCAAACGGAACAGAAAAAACAAGCATTATCAATTTTGAAAACGGGAAGATCGCCGGTACAATGCGCAATTATATCAATCCTGAACTGGGTGCTGTTTACCAGAAATACCCGGAAGAAGAATTGCCAACAGACCTGGTACGCCGGTTGCCGGAAGGCAAAATCCTGATGATGATGATGACCTCGGTGAATCCCGAAAAGTCAAAAGAAATCATGGCAAAAAACGGCATGGGTGATCTGCTGGACAGCCTGAACAGGTTCCTGAAGCTGGATGCGGGTGCGTTTAAAAATGCATTTAAAAACAAAATGTTGTTTTCTGTTTTGGAACTTCCTTCCAAAGAAGCGGCAACGGACAAGAAGAAAAACCCGTTGGAAGACCTGGGACTTTTTATCGTTATGCCGGTGTTGGATAAAGCAGTAGTGGCCCGCTTAAAAGAATTGGCCGACCGCAAACTGGACTCTGTCTCCAATACAGAAAAGGGAGAAAAGATGATGAGCCTGTTCAGACCTGTTATCAAATTCAATGACAATCTCTGCGTGATTACCCTGAACGAGGCCATGGCCGATGCTTACCTGGAAAACCCGGGTACCGCATCCCTTCCGGCCTGGTTACCGGCGAATCAGCATACGTCGATGTGGATGAATCTTAATTTCCGCGAAATCATGAATATGCTGCTGTCGAAAGCCGGCAAGCCCGGCAAGGGTAAAGACCAGCAGGTACAAACGATGCTGGCCACCTTTGATCAGCTGATCATCAGCGGTGGCGAATATGCCAATGGCAGCCTTAACAGCCGGATGGAGTTCCGCTTCAGTGATCCGGATAAGAATGCGTTGCTGCAGTTTTTTGAAATGGCCAACCGTTTATCCCAGGAAAAAGCAGAAGCCAGGGCTGAAAAATTCACGCCACCGGTTATTGTACAGGATGAAGAGGTGAAAGACGCGCCTGCTGCAAAAAAACCGGCCCCTAAAAAAGCCCCGGTAAAGAAACCGGCCACAAAAACCACCACAAAGACAAAGGGATAATACCCTGTTGCCATTTATATAAAATAGCCTGGCTTGCCTTATGGCAAACCAGGCTATTTATTTTGGCCACGAATTAACACGAAAAAACACCAAAGGATTTGCTGCGCAAATGGCTGTCTGCGACAGCCCGGAGCCACAGATCACACGGATTAACACGGATTTTATTCCGGCTACTAAGGTCATTCCCAAAATGAAATGTTGTATTTAATCCGTGTGATCCGTGGCCTGCCTTTCTGTATTTTTTCGTGT
>CAZFLL010000018.1:41597-48671 GCA_964519865.1 uncultured Chitinophaga sp.
TCAACCGATCCTTCTGTTTTTGTTCCTTCCATATTCACATCCTGAACCTGGATGGTCACGGCATTTACTTTTCCTTCTGTATTTCTTTTAAAAGTGGCCGTACCTGCATAGGCCACTACTTCAAATACATCCTTTGTATCGGTCTTGCGCAGTTCCGAATTGCCCATTACTGAAGTAGCCGTCAGTATGCTGTTTTCGATAATCACGCCGATTTCCTTTACCGGGCTGCCATCCGGAAATATGTATTTACCGGTGTATTGCTGTAATAACGTATCCGTTTGTGCCTGTACGGCAGTAAAGCCAAGAAGAACTACAACTGCAAGAAGGATTTTTTTCATATACGTGGTTTTTTTTATCAAATTAAATGAAAAACAATTCTAACCGTTACCGCGTGTGTTAATTTTTAAATTTTCTCATAAATAATAGCCGCACCCTGTCCCACCCCCACACACATGGTGGCCAGTCCGTAACGGACCTGCCTCCGCCACATTTCATGTAATAAAGTGGCTGAGATGCGAACCCCGCTGCAACCCAGGGGGTGACCAATGGCTATAGCCCCGCCATTTACATTTACCTTTTCCGGATCCAGTGCCAGTTCGCGTATACAGGCAATGGACTGTGAGGCAAACGCTTCATTGAGTTCCACCAGGTCAATATCACTTATCGTCAAACCAGCCCGCTGCAATGCCTTTTGAGTGGCCGGAACCGGGCCGATACCCATAATTGCCGGATCCACCCCGGCCGTAGCCATCGAAATCACCCGGGCCATCGGCTGTAATCCGAATTTCTTAACCGCAGTCTCACTGGCCAGCAGCATTGCGGCAGACCCATCATTGATACCGGAAGAATTGCCTGCAGTTACGGTTCCGTCTTTGATGAACGCCGGCTTAAGAGCAGCCAGTTTTTCAAGTGAGGTTTCCCGCGGATGTTCATCATTCACCACCCAGCTGATCAGTCCCTTCTGGTTCAGTTCCACCGGGGTTACTTCATCGGCCCATTTATCGGCTGCCTTTGCGGCGGCATATTTTTGTTGTGACTGAAGGGCAAATATATCCTGCTCTTCACGGCTGATCTGCCATTGCCCGGCCACATTTTCGGCAGTCTCGCCCATGGTAAAAGGAGGATAGAGACCAGCCAGTTTTTTATTGACAAAACGCCATCCCATGGTTGTATCAAAGATCTCAGCAGAACGTCCGAATGGCTCGGTACTTTTGGGTTGTACAAAAGGAGCGCGGCTCATACTTTCCACTCCACAGGCAATCACCAGCTCCGCATCCCCGCAGGCAATCTGCCGGGCACTATCCATAATGGCCTGCAGACCGGACGCACAGAGGCGGTTGACAGTATTACCACCCACAGTTACCGGCAAACCTGCCAGCAGGGCGGCCATCCGGGCCACATTGCGGTTATCTTCCCCGGCCTGGTTGGCGGCCCCGGCAATCACGTCTTCAATCGCTGCAGGATCCACCGTTTCATTTCTTTTCAACAACGCCTGGATGATATAGGCCAGCAGGTCATCCGGACGAATGCTGCTGAGCAGGCCTCCATACCGGCCCACCGGGGTACGTACTGTATCAACAATATAAACAGGGTTCATGTCAGTCGATTTGAAGCAAATATCCGGGAATTCGCTTAATCCGTGCGGCAGTGGCTATCTTTGCCCCCGGATGAAAAAGACTTTAAAAAACATACGGCATCTCTCCCTCGCGGAAATTGAAACCTTTTTTGCTGAACTGGGAGAGAAAAAATTCAGGGCCAAACAGGTATATGAATGGCTTTGGCAGAAACATGCCATGAGTTTTGCTGATATGACCAACCTGAGCAAAGACCTTCGTCAACTGCTCGGTGAACAGTTCACTTTTCCCAGTCTTACCGTGGATGCCATCCAGTATTCTGAGGATGGAACGGTAAAATCAAGGTTTAAAACCTGGGATGGCCACCTGGTGGAAGGGGTGCTGATTCCCACCACCTCCCGTTATACGGCCTGTGTCTCTTCCCAGATCGGATGCTCCCTCAGCTGTAAATTCTGCGCCACCGGGTATATTGAACGGAAACGCAACCTGGAATTTGATGAGATCTACGATGAAGTGGTGCTGATCAACCAGCAATGTGAAAAGATCCATGGCAAGAAACTGAGCAATATCGTATTTATGGGTATGGGTGAACCCCTGCTCAATTATAAAAATGTGATCCGGTCAATCGAACGGATTACCTCTCCCGACGGACTGGCCATGAGTCCCCGCCGTATCACTGTTTCCACAGCCGGGGTGGCCAAGGGTATCCGCCAGCTGGGCGATGATAAAGTAAAATTCAAACTGGCTTTATCGCTGCATGCGGCCACGGACCAGAAAAGGCATGAGATCATGCCCATCAATGATACCAACAATATCAAGGCCCTGACAGATGCCCTGAATTATTTCTACAAGCAAACCGGGAACGAAATCACCTTTGAATACATTCTTTTCAAGGATTTCAATGACAGCCTGAAAGATGCGGATGACCTGATCAAGGTCTATCGCCAGGTACCTGCCGATCTCATCAATATCATCGAATACAATCCCATTGATTTCGCCAAATACCAGAAACCCGAAGAAGCCAAGGTTCAGGCTTTTATGCAGTACCTGGAAAAGCACCGGGTGAATGTCCGGTTAAGGAAAAGCCGCGGAAAGGACATCGATGCGGCCTGCGGGCAGTTAGCCAACAAAGAAGTTAAATAGTTGAAAGGTTGACAAGTTTACAGGTTGACAAGTTTTCTTTCTTAGCAGTTACTTGTTAACTTATCAACCTTTCAACCTGTTAACTAAACCTGACACCCCTGTCTTTTTACACGCTCACCATTGAAATCAAGAAATACGAATATTTTCTTAAGGCGGTTAAACCTCTGCCTTTCCTGCCGGTCTTTAACCTATTCACATTAATTAACCTTGACCGGCGAAGGTTACCTGTTCTGGCCCTCGTCTCAAAGAAAAAGTAAAACATGAAAAAATTATTGCTCCCTGTTCTGGCGATGGCATTTGCCTTTACCGCCAGCTCCCAGGAAATCCCCGAACGAAAAGCGGATCATCCGCCCATGATGCATCATAAACAAAAAGGCGGACCGGACCACCGGATGGCTATGAAAGAACTGAACCTGACAGATGCGCAGAAGGAACAGTTCAAAACAGAGAAAGAGGCATTCCATAAAAAAATGGAAGCGCATAAAAAGAATGAAAACATCACGGTGAAGGAATGGAAGGCGAAAAGAGAAAGCCTGGTAAAAGAACATAAGGCAAAGATGGAAAGCGTGTTCACCCCGGAACAAAAAGCCAAACTGGAGAAGTTAAAAAAAGACGGTGAGGCTAAACATGAAGAAATGATGAAACAGAGAGGAGAACGGATGAAAACTCATCTTGGACTTACCGATGAGCAATCTGCCAAACTGGATAAGAGCCGTAAGGAAATGGGTGATAAAATGAAAGCGATCCGTGAAAATAAATCACTGACTGAAGAGCAGAAAAGGACCCAGATGAAAGAATTGGGACAGAAACAAAAAGAGAACCTGAAATCGATACTCACTGAAGAGCAACTGAAAAAATTTAAGGAAGAAAGAAGGCAGGGTCCCGGACGTGGTGAAGGTGAAGGTCCAGGCAGAGGCCCCAAAGGACCAAAAGGCCATAAAATGCCGCCGCCTCCTCCACCGCCTCCCGTAGAAAAACAAACCCTCTGAGGATTTTATATTCGTTTGCAACTGCCCCCTGACAGGGGCAGTTTTTTTTTGCCTGCAGCAGGGTGGCCACGAATTAACACGCCTGTCCCGCCATATTCGGGGGAAACACACGAAAAATACAGAGCCACGGATCACACGGATTAACACAGATTTTATTCTGTTAATTAAGTTCAGTTTCAAAATTTATTGATGTTTTTAATCCGTGTGATCCGTGGCTCCATGCTGTCGCAGACAGCCATTTGCGCAGCAAATCCTTTCGTGTTGTTTCGTGTGATTTCGTGGCCAACCCTTTTTGCCGCAGGCAATAATAATCCGTGTTTATCCGTGTGACCTGCCTGCCGGCATAGGCAGGTCCGTGGCCTGCCTTTCTGAATTTTTTCATGGCCTTTCGTGGCCAATCCATTGCTGCAGGCAATATTCGGCCACCCGGCCGGATTTCCTTACCTTCGCGGCTCACTACTGTTGTAAAACAGCAAACTACTCACCATGAAGAAACCCGGAAATAACTTCGGAAAATTCGCGAAGAAAAAGAGCAACGCCGCGATAAAAGAACAATTCAAACAGGAAAAACGAAAAGAGAAAAAGGAAAGAGAAGCCTTCTTTGACCAGAAGAAAGCTGAAGCCCGTTCCCGTTTTACCCCCAACGTAAATCAGCAAACCGGTATGAAGGGCCAGGCCCCGGCGCCCGTATCCCACCTGCGTAAGGAAACCGACGAACGGATGCCCCTGAACAAATACATTGCCCATTCAGGCGTGACGGCCCGCCGCGAAGCTGCCGAACTGGTAAAACAGGGACTGGTGAAAGTAAACGGGGAGACCGTGAATGAACCAGGTTTTAAGGTATCGGCTAAGGATGAAGTACGGGTCAATGGTAAAAAAATATTCCTGGCTAAAAACCTGGTCTATATCCTGCTCAATAAACCCAAGGATTTCATCACTACTACTGATGATCCCCAGGGACGGAAAACGGTGCTGGATATTATAGCCCGCGCCACTACGGAGAGAGTATACCCGGTAGGCCGGCTGGACCGTAATACTTCAGGTGTATTAATCCTGACCAATGATGGTGAACTGGCTCAGAAACTCACGCACCCCAGCAATGAAGTCAAGAAAGTTTACCATGTAACCCTGAATAAACCACTGGAGAAGAAAGATTTTGAACAGATACTGAACGGTGTTACCCTGGAAGATGGCCCGGCCAATGTGGATGTACTGGCCTATGCAGACTCAAAAGATAAAACCCAGGTAGGTGTGGAGATTCACAGCGGGCGTAATCGTATCGTACGGCGCATCTTTGAAAAGATGGGCTATGATGTACGGAACCTCGACCGGGTGGTATTTGCCGGGCTCACCAAGAAAAATGTAGACCGGGGCAAATGGCGCTTTCTCACCGAGAAAGAAGTACGTGACCTCAAACATTTTGGCAAAGGAAAATAGCCAGCCATTCCCAATCAACAGATATGCATTTAAAGGACTCCATTATAGCCGAAACGGAGAACTGGGTGGCGATCAATAAGCCTTCCGGACTCCTGTCGATCCCTGACCGTTTAGGAAAAGATATCTCCCTGAAGGTACTCCTGAAAGAAAAGTATGGAGATATTTTCACCGTGCACCGGATTGACCGGGATACCAGCGGGCTGATCATTTTTGCCAAAAATGAAAATGCCCATAAATACCTTTCCAAACAATTTGAAGACCGGCAGACAAAAAAGATTTACCAGGGATTGGTGATTGGTTCACCGGCGGTAAGCAGTGGAACTATTGAAGCGCGGATCATGGAACACCCGGCATTAAACGGCACCATGATCATCCACGCTAAAGGAAAGGAAGCCCTGACGGATTATGAAGTCCTGGAAGATTTTGGCATTTTTTCTTTTTTGCAGTTCCGTATTCATACCGGCCGTACTCACCAGATCAGGATACATATGAAGGACCAGGGATACCCCATTGTTGGTGATCCGTTGTACGGCGATGGTAAACCACTTCTGCTCTCTTCCGTAAAATCAAAATTCAAGTTATCGAAAAACGAACTGGAAGAAAGGCCCATCCTTGGCCGGCTGGCATTGCATGCGTTTCAGCTTTCTTTTACCGATATGGATGGAACCATCGTTGAACTCGAAGCTCCCCTGCATAAAGACATGCGGGCCACCCTGCAGCAGCTGGCAAAAAGAAAGAAAAAATAATCAGGCTTTATCCAGTGCCTGCAGCAGGTCATCCAGGATATCTTCCACCTCTTCGAGCCCCACTGAAATACGGATAAGTCCGGGTGTAATACCCACCGACTGCCTTTCGGCTTCTGTCAGTTTGGAATGGGTGGTGGAAGCCGGGTGAGAAGCGATCGTACGGCTGTCACCAAGGTTATTGGTCATAGAGATCATTTCCAGTGCATTGAGGAATTTACGTCCGCTTTCGATGCCTCCTTTAAGTTCAAAGGTGACGATCCCTCCCCCATTACTCATTTGTTTCTTAGCCACTGTATACTGAGGGTGCGATTCCAGGAAAGGATATTTCACGGAACTGATTTTCGCATGTCCCTGCAGTTTAGTCGCCAGTTGCAAGGCAGAAGCCGCATGTCGGTCCATCCGGATAAATAATGTCTCGAGACTCTTGCTCAGTACCCAGGCATTAAACGGACTCATGGAAGGCCCGGTATTGCGGATAAACAGGTAGAGCTGATGTACCAGTTCTTTTTTTCCTACGACTACACCGCCCAGTACCCGTCCCTGTCCGTCGATAAATTTGGTGGCGGAATGCAATACAAGATCAGCCCCGTATTGAATGGGTTGTTGTACAGCCGGGGTGGCAAAACAATTATCCACAACAAATAGAATATTATGTTTCCTGCATAAGGCGGAAACAAATTCAATATCGATAATATCCAGGCCCGGGTTACTCGGTGTTTCCAGGTAGAGCATTTTAGTCGTTGGTTTCACCAGTGCTTCAATACTATCCGGTTTATTCATATCGAAATAGGATGACTCAATGCCCCATTTCGGCAGGTATTTGGTGAGAATGGTATGAGTAGAACCAAAGACTGCGGATGCTGAAATAATATGATCCCCTTTTGTGAGAAAGGTCATAAACGTGGAGAAGATGGCAGACATACCGGTACCGGTAGCCACCCCGTCTTCGGCCCCTTCAAGGGAAGCTATTTTATTGACAAATTCATCGACACTTGGATTGGAAAAGCGGGAATAGATATTTACTTCCGGGGATTCAGTGGCAAAAGCCGCAGCCATATCCTCTGCCGAATCATAAGTAAAACTGCTGGTCAGGAATAAAGGGGTGGAATGCTCTTTCTGCTCGGTTTTCTTTGTCTGAAGCCGGATTGCCCGGGTTGCTGGTTTCTGTTGCTTTGCCATCTTGAA
>CAZFLL010000019.1:0-37012 GCA_964519865.1 uncultured Chitinophaga sp.
CCCAGGTCAGCCAGTTGCTGGCGATACAACAGGAAGAAGCCATCTGGTGGCGAAACTCCTGTTTATTGTATTTCCAGACATTTAGCCGTATGCCAATACCTGCAACCTATGAACAACCTGATAAAACACTGGAATACTATAAAAGCCTGAGGTTTCCTTTTACACCGGGGAACTGAACCGGACAGTAATGGCTGAATGACCCGTTTTTAAAATAACCCATCCGGAAAAACCAACCAGTGGCAGATAACGGCCAAGCCCTGCCTGCCAAACTATAGCTGGCTATACAACCAGCCGCCCGGTTATTTGTCCATAAAGGAATAACAGGAAAGGGTTATTCCTTCATTAAAAATAATTACTCAATAATGAACAAGGTAAAAGAAATAAAAAGTAATGAGATCAGCGGCCTGAGGTTTGCAATCGGTTGCACTTTTAGCAGGGTGATCATCAATTCTCATTCCCGGTTTAATAAGCCCGCATTATTTATTGTGTTTTTCTTCCACCTGATATTAACCGGGCTAACAGTAAGCGCACAGAATCCGGATAAAAAAAAGATAAACAGTTACCAGTATGTTACGACTTATGTCAACCCTGTGTTGCCGGGTGATCACCCGGATCCCACCATGCTGAAAGTGGGTAATGATTTTTACCATTGCGGATCATCCTTTCATTTCAATCCCTACCTCCCGGTTTATCATTCAAAGGACATGGTACATTGGGAAATTATAAGCCGCGTTGTTCCTTCTGCTAAGTCAGCTTTTGTGGCAGACCGTCCTTCCGGGGGTATCTGGCAGGGAGCAATCACACATTTTTATGACTCTTACTGGATTTACTTCTCTTCCGGCGGGCAATGGTTTTGCAAAGCCAGTTCTCCTTACGGGCCCTGGACTGATCCGGTTCCGGTAAAGACCAACGATATCACCGGCCCCCTGGGGTATGATAATTCAATATTTGTGGACGATGACGGGAAACCCTATATGGTGATAAAGAACGGGCAAAAAGTAAACCGCATACAGGCGCTTGGAAGAGACGGGCAACTGACCGATACAGTGATCAACCTGGATTGGATCAACCAGCATCTGCAATACAGCTGGGCAGAAGGCCCGGTCATGTGTAAGCGAAACGGATGGTACTTCTATTTCCCGGCGGGTGATGTATCAGGCGGACAATATGTGTTAAGGACTAAAACCCTGACGGCCGATTCCACCCAATGGGAACGATTGGGAGAATTTTTTAAACCGGTAACTGATCCCGAAACAGGTTTCCGCAGACCGAATCATATATCTGCGCCGTTAAAACTGGAAGATGGCAGCTGGTGGACCATTGGCCAGAGCTATGAAAAATATACCAATGATGATTGGTCGGGTGCCGGAAGACAGACCGCTCTTTATCCGGTGATCTGGGAAGGAGACCGTCCATGGGGTATGGCTCCCACCACTGCACCTATTGCTAAACCCAACCTGCCGAAATCCGGTATTGCCTGGCGCAGTGTGCAAAGCGATTATTTTGACAGCCCGGTACTGAGTCTGAACTGGCATTTCCTGAACCGGAAAGCAGCCGGGAGTTATTCACTCACCGACAGAAAAGGCTGGATCCGGCTGAAAGGAGATACCAGCCGCGCCCACCTGGTACAGAAAGAAACAGATCATTTCTATTCAGCAATCACCAGAGTTGAGCCGGATGCCACAGATACATCTGCGAAAGCCGGACTTTACCTGACAAACGGCAACCAGAAAACCACGATCCGGCTATACAGCAGCTTTGATAATGGCAATAAAATCATATTACGCGGGGACAGTGTCATACAGGTTGTTCCCTACAACGCCGGGAAATCTGTCTGGTTAAAACTTGAAAGAAACGGGCATACCATCACCGGCTATTACAGCAGTAATGGCATCAACTGGACGGCTACCGGCCAACCGGTCAGTGCCGTCAACCTGGATAAAACACAACCAAATTATAATTCCTGGGTCGGCACCAGTGTTGGTCTTTTTGCAGAAGCGCAATCAGCGGATTTTGATTTCTTTATTTGCAAGGATGGCTATTCAACCTTGCCTGCAATTGGCTACAGCAATTATTATGGTATACGTTCAGCCACAACATCCGATACGAAATATGTTACCACCACCACTGCTAACGGTGGCTGGTTTATGTTATCCGGCGTTGAATTTGGAAAAACAGCCCCTGCAGCTGTGGAAATTGCTGTTTCAGCTGATTCAAAGGGAACAATTGAACTCTGGACAGATGACCTCGCAACCGGAAAAAGGCTTGCGGTTATACCTGTAACCGTCACCGGTGAAAACAACTGGAAACTGGTTAAACAGGCTATACCAAAATGTACCGGGCATCATGATTTGTTTATCCGGTTTCTCCCGGGCAAACCGGCTTCTGTCAAGATAAAATCGGTGCGATTAATAAAATGAAATAAAGTGCCGTACATGTGATTGAAGTTTGCTTTCGGGATTGTGATATAATCATCAGGACGGTACAGGAGGAGACATTACTTTAAAAATGAAATTGTCATATGAAAAAGAAAATCAGACTGATCCTAATTCTTTCAGTGCTCTCCTTAGCCGGCTACACCGGTTCAGCACAAACCACACAACCTGTCATAGCCGATGACTTTATACCTTCCACCCTGAACCAGCCCGGTCAGGAATACCCGCAGGTAAACTCACAGGGCTATGCGCGGTTCCGTATTTATGCCCCGGCAGCAGATAGTGTTAAGGTAAGCCTGGGTGGAAAAGGAGGAACTATTCTCAGTAAAAATGCGGATGGTTTCTGGACGGGCACCACTGCCGGACCGATGGATGAAGGTTTCCATTATTACAACATTACCATAGATGGCGGAAAATTCAATGATCCGGGTGCACTGAATTTTTATGGATCAACACGCTGGGAAAGCGGAATTGAAATACCTGCACATGACCAGGATTTCTATGCACTTAAAAATGTACCACATGGAAATGTGCAACAGGTATTGTTCCCCTCTCCAAGTACCAATACCTCCAGGCGCGCCTTCGTGTATACCCCACCGGGATATGACAGCAAATCAGCCAAACGCTACCCGGTGCTTTACCTGCAGCATGGCTGGGGTGAAGATGAAACAGCCTGGAGCAACCAGGGGCATGTCAACCTGATCATGGATAACCTGATTGCAGAGAAGAAGACAGAACCCTTCCTGATTGTAATGACCTACGGAATGACCAATGAAGTTAAAATGGGGGGCATGCGCAATTTTAAAATCGAACCTTTCCAGGCTGTACTGCTGGATGAACTGATTCCCTATATTGATGCCAGTTTCCGCACTATCGCCAAACCCTCACATCGCGCCATGGCAGGTCTTTCTATGGGAGGAATGGAAACACATACCATCACCCTGAATAAACCCGGTGTATTTTCCAGTTATGCGTTGCTCAGCGGAGGCATTTACACGGCAGCAGAAATCACCGACAAATCAGCGGTGAAACTTATTTTCCTCAGCTGTGGCAGTAAAGAAAGGCCAGATGCCGTTAAAAATGCGGCAGCAGCCCTCAAAGAAGCCGGAATCAATGCGGTTTCCTTTATCTCTGAAAACACCGCTCATGAATTCCTGACCTGGAGACGAAGTTTTCATGAACTGGCCCCGCTCCTGTTTAAGGATTAAGCAGTCCATACGTAAACTTGATAACAGTTTAACAAAAGGTAGTAAACAACGAATGCAAGGGCAGAAAAAAATAAACCAATCAAAGAGGCATACCGGGATCAGCCCCGTATCCCTTTTCATTTGTCTATTCATTCTCCTGCCGGCAATCCCGTTTAAAGCGACTGCCCAATCTGCAAAAAACAGGTCCGGTACAGCATCCGCCTATGAGACCGGCATTTATAAAAATCAATTCAAAGCAGCCGGATACAGCAGGAAAGCCATCAAAACAAAACTGGATAAAGCATATAAAGATCTTTTTGAAGGCCCTGACCGCATATATTTTGAAGTGGGAGACAGCATGGCCTATGTATCCGATCTCAAGAACCATGATGCCAGGACTGAAGGGTTATCATATGGGATGATGATCGCAGTGCAACTGAACAAAAAAGAAGTATTTGACCGGATCTGGCGCTGGTCCAAAAAATACCTGCAACACCAGGATGGCCCCCGTCAAGGATATTTCGCCTGGAGCATTAACCCGAAGACCCTGAAGAAAAACGCGGAAGGATCCGCTTCAGACGGGGAGCTTTACTATATTACCAGCCTTCTCTTTGCTTCGAACCGTTGGGGCAATAACACTGGTATAGATTATTATGCAGAAGCCCGGCACATCCTGGATGCCATGTGGAAAAAAGACGGCACCGGCAATATTTATAACCTGATCAATACTGCACATAAGCAAATCAGCTTTGTACCCGAAGGGAATGCCTATACCTGGACAGACCCTTCTTACCACCTCCCCGCCTTCTATGAAATATGGGCCCTGTATGCCAAAGACGGTCATGAACAGTTTTATAAAGATTGTGCGGATACGGCGAGGGCTTTTTTACACCGGGCCTGCCATCCTGTAACCGGTTTAAATACGGACTATGCAGAATTCAGCGGTGCCCCCCACCCAACGAAATGGATGCCGCAGGCTTTCCGGTATGATTCATGGCGGGTGCCCATGAATATAGCCATGGATTATACCTGGTTCGGAAAAGATAAAGCCTGGCAGGAAGATTATGCAACACGTATGCAGCATTTCTTCCGCTCAAAAGGCATCAGCATATTCGAGGATCAGTTCAATACGGATGGAACAAAACCAGAATTTATTCTGCAGGCCGGCGGGTTTAAAAAGCTGAGGCATTCCATTGGATTGGTCTCCACCGTGGCCACCACATCTATGATTAATTCCACGATAGATAAAAGCAGCCGTGATTTTATTCATGAATTATGGAAATCAAAACTTGAGCCTTATGAAGATGGCTATTTTGACCCTTATTATGACGGATTGATGTACCTGTTCAGCCTGATGCACCTGAGCGGGCACTACAGGATCATTACACCCAATAACAAAATAACTAATTAATATATCTGCTGTATGAAAAAGCAACTTTACTTTCTGATCATTATCACAGGCCTTGCCTGCACACTGAGTGCCCAGGTAAAGCCCCCGGTAGCAGGGTATGACACATTACGCCTGTCCATTGCCCATGGCATAGTAGACACCATTGAATACAATTCAAAATCAGTAGGCGTAAAAAGAAAAGCAATCATATATACTCCACCGGGATACTCAAAAAAAATCAAATACCCGGTTTTATACCTGCTTCATGGTATTGGCGGTGATGAGAAGGAATGGCTGAACGGCGGAAAACCACAGGTAATTTTGGACAACCTGTATGCCGATGGTAAGATTGAACCGATGATCGTGGTCATGCCCAACGGCAGAGCTATGAAAGATGACCGGGCAACAGGTAATATTATGGCCCCGGATAAAGTACAGGCATTTGCTGATTTTGAAAAAGACCTGCTGAATGACCTGATCCCGTTTGTGGAGAAGAAATACCCGGTATTAACTGATAAGGATCACAGGGCTGTGGCTGGTTTGTCAATGGGTGGCGGGCAATCCCTCAATTTTGGATTAGGCAACCTGGATATATTTTCCTGGGTGGGTGGATTTTCATCTGCCCCCAATACTAAAACACCCCAGGAACTACTCCCGGATGCCGAAGCGGCCAGAAAGAAACTGAAACTGCTTTGGGTTTCCTGTGGCGCCAGTGATGGACTTATCTCCTTCAGTAAACGAACTCATGATTATTTTGAGCGAAACAATGTCCCGCATATTTATTTCATTGAACCCGGTGTTCATGATTTCAGGATCTGGAAAAGCAGCCTGTATATGTTTTCGCAGTTGCTGTTTAAACCGGTAGATATTTCCACCTTTTCCCTATACCCCGTGGCCGGCGCCCCTGCATCCACCAATATCCGGAATGGAGCGTATCCTCAGATTTTAAGCGACAGCCGGGTCAAATTCAGCATTAAAGCCCCTGAAGCACAAAAAGTTCAAATTGACCTCGGCAGAAAATATGATTTAATAAAAAGCGATAATGGTGTCTGGACGGTCACTACAGATTCAATCAGTGAGGGATTTCATTACTACTCATTATTAATTGATGGTGTAGCACTGGCAGATCCGGCCAGTGAATCTTTTTATGGCATGGGCCGGATGGCCAGCGGTATTGAAATTCCATTTGCCGGTGGCGGGTATTATGCAATGAGAAATGTGCCGCATGGCGATATCAGGATCAAACGCTACTATTCAAGGATTACTAACTCCTGGAGACAATGTTATATATATACTCCCCCGGCTTATGATTCCAATAGTATGGCAAAATACCCGGTGCTATACCTCTTGCATGGTGGTGGTGAAGATGAGCGGGGCTGGGCCCAACAGGGAAAAACGGATCTCATACTGGATAACCTGATTGCAGCAGGAAAAGCGAAACCCATGATTATTGTGATGATGGATGGCAATTTCGGAAGTGGTGGTATTGGCGGTTTCGGGGAACAATCATTAAAGACATTTGAAAATGAACTGAAACAGGTGCTGATCCCTTTTATAGAATCGAAATTCCGGACCGAGACGGATGCTAAAAGCAGGGCGCTGGCGGGTCTGTCCATGGGCGGACTTCAAACCTTATATGCCGGCTTTAAAAATACTTCACAATTTGCCTATCTCGGTGTTTTCAGTTCCGGCTGGTGGGCCAATCAACCGGCCTTGTCAGCCCCGTGGTATGAGTATCTGCAACAAAATGCCCCCCAGATCAACAGCAACCTGAAAAGCTGCTGGATTGCCATGGGAGGAAAAGAAGATATTGCCTACAACAACTGTAAAATTATGATGGGCCGGTTGGATGAAATGGGTATTAAGTATACATACAATGAATACCCGGGAGGACATACCTGGCCAGTATGGAGAAATAACCTGTACAATTTTGCACAGTTGCTGTTCAAATAAATAAGAATGATAACACCCGGAGTTTTTATGACGATCAAAATCTCAAATACGATCCTGCTGCTGTCTGCCGGCTTGCTCATAAGTACTGTTACTGTGGGTCAACGGCTGCCCTACCAGGATCCTGCGCTAAGTACAACTGAACGGTCAATAGACCTGATATCAAGACTGACCCTGGAAGAAAAAGCTTCCCTGATGTTTGATCAGTCACCGGCTATTCCCCGGCTGGGTATAAAGAAATTCAACTGGTGGAGTGAGGCTTTACATGGGCTGGCTAACAATGACAGTGTTACCGTTTTCCCGGAACCAATCGGCATGGCGGCCTCCTTTGATGACGAGCTGGTATTTAAAGTTTTTAATGCCACATCGGATGAGGTACGTGCCAAATACCATAATGCACTCCGGAATGGAAAGGAAAACAGGCGCTTTTTAAGCCTGTCCGTGTGGACACCAAATATCAATATTTTCCGTGATCCCCGTTGGGGAAGAGGCCAGGAAACCTACGGAGAGGATCCCTATCTCACATCCCGGATGGGGCTATCAGTGGTTAAAGGCTTACAGGGCCCTGCTGATTCAAAATACCGTAAACTCCTGGCCTGTGCCAAACATTTCGCCGTGCATTCTGGTCCGGAATGGAGCCGGCATGTCCTGAACCTGAATAAAGTCAATCCAAGAGATCTTTGGGAAACCTATTTACCTGCGTTTAAATCACTGGTAATTGACGGCCAGGTACGACAGGTTATGTGTGCCTACCAGCGGCTGGACGATGAACCCTGTTGTGGCAACAGCCGTTTATTACAAACCATACTGCGTAAGGACTGGGGCTATAAATACGTCGTCGTTTCAGACTGCGGGGCTGTTACTGATTTTTATACCAGTCATAAAACCTCATCCGATGCAGTACACGCTTCATCCAAAGCTGTACTATCGGGTACCGATGTCGAATGTGTGTGGCAAGGCTATGCTTATGAAAACCTGCCAGCCGCAGTTTCAAAAGGTTTGATTACCGAAAAGGAAGTAGACAGCCATTTGCTCAACGTACTGTCAGGACGCTTTGAACTGGGTGATATGGATTCACCGGAAGATGTGCCATGGGCAAATATCCCTGTGTCTGTTATCAATAATACGGAACACCGGAAACTGGCCCTGGATATGGCACTTGAATCCATGACCTTACTGCAGAATAAGAACAATACTCTTCCCCTGAAAAAAAACAGTAAAAAAATTGCTCTTATAGGACCGAATGCGGCCAATGAACCTATGCTATGGGGGAATTATAATGGCACCCCCGTTCGCACCATCAGCATTTTAAATGGACTCCGTTCAAAACTGCCGGCTGAAGCCATTGTATATGATAAAGCCTGTGACCTCGTGGAAAACAAAGTGACACAATCTTATTTTCCCTTTACCGTGGCCGGAGGTCAGAAAGGATTTAAAGCCACCTATTGGAATAACCGTGAACGCTCCGGAGATCCTGTAACCACCACACAGATCACCAATCCGCTGAAGATCACCACTGCAGGCGACCATGAATTTGCCCCTGGTGTGAAACTGGAAGGCTTTTCAGCCATTTTTGAAACTGAATTCAAGGCACCGGAAACAGAAGAGATCGTGTTCAAAACAGGTGCTACCGGGTTCTTCGAACTCCTGGTAAACGGCCATTCAATAAGCAGGTACAATAACTGGCGGACACTTCCTTCCAGGATTGCCTATAAAGTGGAGAAAGGCACGGCGTATAAAATTGAAATCAGGTATGCCCAGTTAAATAACTGGCAGGCCAATCTTGAATTTGATTTTGGCAAAGAAGTGGATATTGATTTCAGCAGCCTGATCCAGAAACTGAAAGGAATTGATGTGGTGATATTTGCAGGCGGGCTTTCCACGCAACTGGAAGGGGAAGAAATGCCGGTAAACTATCCTGGATTCAAAGGCGGCGACCGTACAGATATACAGTTGCCCGAAGTGCAACGGAATTGCCTGAAAGCCCTGAAAGCTGCAGGTAAAAAAGTAATCTATGTGAATTGTTCCGGTTCAGCCATTGGTCTTGTGCCTGAAACAGAAAGTTGCGAAGCCATCCTCCAGGCCTGGTACGGCGGCGAATCCGGCGGGCAGGCGGTGGCGGATGTGTTATTTGGTGATTACAATCCCGGCGGTAAACTCCCTGTTACATTTTATAAAGACAGTACCCAGTTGCCCGATTTTGAGGATTACTCCATGAAAGGAAGAACATACCGGTATATGACCGCAGAGCCTTTATTCAGGTTTGGATTTGGATTAAGCTACACCAGTTTTAAAATCGGGGAAGCTAGCCTCAGTCGGTCAATGATAAAACAAGATGAAGATATTGAGCTGACAATTCCCGTATCCAATACAGGTAAACGTAAGGGGACTGAAATCGTGCAGGTGTACATTAAAAAAGTGAATGACCCCGAAGGTCCGGTAAAAACTCTCAGAGGATTTAAACGGATTGAAGTAAATCAGGGACAGACGGCTAATGCAGTCATTACCCTGCCCCCTGCGGCCTTTGAGTTTTATGATCCAAAATTATTAAAACTGGCTGTAACGCCAGGTGATTATGAAATCTGGTATGGAAACAGTTCAGCAGTAACCGATTTAAAAATGACCAGGATAACTATCCGTTAATTCAATGACCGGCAAATGTGACCATAAAAGAACAATACATTGTAAGATTATGAGCATCCCAAAGAATAGAGCAGCCTTTTTCCCGGTACTGATTCTGCTTCTGAACAGCTTCAGCTACGCACAAAACTGGAGCAACACAGAAAACGGCATCCGTATCACCATAAATCATATCGTCACGGAAATCCGGTATTATACCCCATCGACCATACGGATAATAAAATACCCGGAAGGAGTCCTTTTAAATAAGCAAAGCCTGTCAGTGATTGCCTCACCCCTTCCGGTCAAATTCAGCACCCGGAAGCACTCAGATCAGCTCAGCCTGTCAACTGATAAAATAACAGTAACACAGAATCTCAAAACCGGAGCCATAAGCTTTTCCGGCAAACCCGGAAAGCGCCTCCTCATTGAGAAACCTAACAGTGTTGCCTTTACTCCTTTCAATGATGCCGGTGAGAAAACATTTTCCGTTGGGCAATCCTTTGAACTGGAAAAAGAAGAAGCCATTTACGGATTAGGGCAGCAGCAGCAGGGGAAAATGATCCAGCGTAACCTGACACTGAAAATGATTCAGGGTAACACGGATGACTATACTCCTTTTTTTATTTCCGCTAAAGGATATGCTGTATTCTGGGACAATTATTCCCCGACGGTTTTCTCCGATAATCCAGACAGTACTTCATTTAAATCAGAAGTTGGTGACTGTATCGATTATTATTTCATGGGGGGCGACAATGCGGACGGAGTAATAAGCGAATTGCGGAATCTGACCGGGAAAGTTCCGATGATGCCGCTCTGGACCTTTGGCTACTGGCAAAGCCGGGAACGGTATAAAACACAAAACGAACTGCTGGATGTCGTAAAAAAATACAGGCAGCAAGGCGTCCCGCTGGATGGAATTATCCAGGATTGGCAGTACTGGGGTAATAATTACCTGTGGAATGCGATGGAATTCCTGAATGTTGATTTCAGTAATCCGCAACAGATGATTAATGAAGTGCATGGACTGAATGCCCACCTGGCCATATCGATCTGGAATTCATTCGGTCCGCAGACCAAACAATATAAAGAACTGGAAAAAGCCGGGGCATTGCTGGATTTTAAAACCTGGCCTGAATCGGGTTCTGAAAAATGGCCACCCAACAAAGACTATCCATCCGGTGTCCGCGTATATGACCCCTACAATCCTGCCGCCCGGGCGATCTATTGGAAATACCTCAACCAGGGTCTTCTGTCATTGGGAATTGATGCCTGGTGGATGGATTCTTCGGAACCGGACCATATGCAATCGAAACCCAAAGATTTTGACAATAAAACATTTCTTGGTTCATTCCGGAAAGTGCGCAATGCCTTTCCATTGATGACAGTGGGTGGTGTATCAGAAAACCAGCGCCGTGTTACCAGGGATAAACGGGTATTTATCCTTACAAGATCCGCCTTTACCGGGCAGCAGCGTTATGGAGCCAATACCTGGTCCGGAGATGTGAACGCCTCCTGGACAGCCCTCCGCAACCAGATCTCTGCCGGATTGAATTTCTCACTCACCGGTATCCCTTATTGGAACAGCGATATCGGTGGTTTCTTTTTATGGAATTTCAAAAATCCATTAACCAATCCTGACTACCGGGAACTTTATACCCGCTGGTTGCAGTTTGGAACATTCTGTCCCATGATGCGTTCCCATGGCACAGACGCGCCCCGGGAAATCTACCAGTTTGGCAACCGGGGCAATAAGGTATACGATGCAGTGGAAAAATATATCAAACTCCGTTACAGCCTCCTCCCCTATATCTATTCCACCTCCTGGGAAGTGAGCAACCATAATTCCAGTATGATGCGGGCTTTGATGATGGACTTTCCTTCAGATAGGCAAGCCCTGGACATCAATGACGAATACCTGTTCGGCAAATCGTTATTAGTAGCACCGGTTACTGAAAAAATGTATGTAAGACCGGTTTCAATAAACGGGAAAGACACCACCTACACGGAAGACTTTTCCACTATAAAGAAAAAGGCAGTGTACCTGCCAGCTGGTTGTAACTGGTCCGATTTCTGGACAGGTGAGCAGTATCCGGGTGGTCAGATGATCTCAAAAGAAACTCCGCTTGATATTATACCATTGTTTGTCAGGGCCGGGGCTATTCTGCCTCTTGGCCCCGATGTACAATATGCCACGGAAAAGAAATGGGATAACCTGGAGATCAGGGTGTACCCCGGGGCAGATGGCCAGTTTGTTTTGTACGAGGATGAAAATGATAATTATAATTACGAGAAAGAAATGTTTTCAACCATAGTATTTAACTGGAATGACCGGAAAAAAGAACTGACGATCCAGGACAGGACCGGGTCATTTCCGGGGATGCTGGAGCACAGGAATTTCCATGTCGTACTGGTGAATAATAAAACAATTCCGAACGCATCAAAAACCATAGAGTTTACAGGCATAAAAGCAGCGGTTAGTTTTAAATGAAAATCAGGCTATTCATAATAACATTTCTCCTGCCGGTACTGGCAGCCGGACAGTCCTATCTGCATCATACACTGCTGAAAGACAGATTAACCATTCAGCTATCAGAAGGATCAATGAATATCATCCCTCTCTCAGACAAAGCGATAAGGGTTCAATGGGAAAAGGAATTCCCAAAAGAAGAAAACGAGTTTATACTGGTTAACCAACCCGCAAAGCCCATTTTCAGTTTTTCTGAAACCGGTCAGTATTTAAAACTGAGCACCACTGCCATTACAGTCAGCTTTAACAAAGAGAATGCTGAAATTGTATATACAGACAAATCCGGAAAAATATTCCTGGCTGAAAAAGCAGGAAGCCGGAAACTTACTGAAGTAAAGGAGGGCGGGCTGCCTCGTTACAGCGCTGAGCAGGGATTTATATCTCCGGAGGATGAATACCTGTTTGGCCTGGGTCAGTTCCAGGATGGCCATTATAACCTGCGGAATGTATCCCGTAAACTGATACAGGTAAATACCCAGATCGCCATTCCGTTTTTATATTCAAATAAAGGGTATGGAATTCTTTGGCACCAGTATGGGCTCACCCAGTTTAATCCGGCCGATAGTTTCGTGACTCTTTCTAAAAAAGATACAATCCCGGGAGAAAACGGCACAGTGGAAGTAACCACCACCTCAGGCACCCGGAAAGTAAGCAGGCAGCAATCTCTTTACACAGGGAATATCACCATTAAACAGGATGGCACCTATTTTATGATGCTGGATCTGGGAAATATGGAAAGCAGGCATTTGCTGGTTATTGATGGCATTCCGGTAATTGACCAGTCGAATCTCTGGCTGCCTCCCTCTGCGGGAATGCCGGTTACACTGAAAGCCGGAGAACATGTGGTACAGGTAGTTTGTAAAACATCCAATACACCAACCCTGTCCTGGCGGTTAAATAACCATGAAACCAGGTTCAGGTCCCCCCATGCAAAATCCCTCGATTATATTGTCTTTTACGGCCAGAATGCAGATGAAGTTATTTCCGGTTACAGGAACATGTCTGGGAATGTACCCATGCTTCCACTATGGGCCTATGGGTTCTGGCAATGCCGGGAACGGTATACCTCCGGCCAGCACCTGGTTGAAACGATTAAAGAATTCAGGAAAAGAAAACTCCCGGTGGATGTAATTGTACAGGACTGGCAGTACTGGGGTAAACATGGCTGGGGAGTTCCTCAGTTTGACACCACTAATTACCCCAACCCGGAAGGGTTTATAAAAGAACTGCATAACCTGCACGCAAAGTTTTCCATTTCAGTATGGGAAAACCTGGATAAGAAATCGGAGGTTGCTAAGGAATATGTTTCCAAAAATCTGTATATACCCAATAGTCCCTGGATTGATATCTACAACCCGGAAACTCAGAAAACGCACTGGAATGCGTTGAATAAAAACTTATTCCGCCTGGGTGTTGACTCCTGGTGGATGGATGCCACAGAGCCGGAGAATGATGCCTTAACCGGTAAAAAGACTTATTTGGGGCCGGGTGATTTTTATCGCCTGATTTATCCCCTGTTTGTAAGTAAAGCGGTATATGAAGGGCAACGAAGCACGGATCCGCAAAAACGGGTGGCTATTCTGACCCGCTCAGCTTTTGCCGGCCAGCAACGCTACGGCACTATTAACTGGTCAGGCGATATCGGCTGGAACTGGGATAGCTACAAAAGGCAGATTGTTGCAGGATTGAATTACAACCTGACTGGTATGCCTTACTGGACAACGGATATTGGCGGATTCTTCCGCCCGGGAAGCGGTCAATACACAGACACAATGTATCATGATATACTCAACCGTTGGTTTCAATGGGGGGTATTCAACCCGGTCTTCCGTATACATGGATATCAGACAGAAACTGAACCCTGGAAATACGGAGAGGTGGTGGAAAGCAATATGAGAAACATGATGAACCTCCGGTACCGCCTGCTACCCTATATCTATTCCGGGGCATGGCAGGTTTCAAAAATGGGATCCACCCTGATGCGGCCAATGGTTATGGATTTCAGTGACGATTCTTTGGCGGTTTCACAAGCCTATCAATACATGTTTGGCAAAAGCTTCCTGGTGGCACCGGTTATAGCACCAACCACTACTACCTGGGATGTATATCTTCCCGGGACAACTTCCTGGTATGAGTTCTGGACTGGTAAAAAATACAATGGAGGTCAGACGGTTAAAGCAGCAGCAACGCCGGATAAAATTCCCTTGTTTGTGAAAGCAGGCGCCATTATTCCCCTCGGGAAAGAGATGCAGTATACCGGCGAAAAGTCAAATGATACACTTGAAATCAGGATTTATAAAGGAGCCAGTGGGGTATTCAGTTTATACGAAGATGAAGGAGACAATTATAATTATGAAAAAGGCAGGTATAGCCTTATTCCATTTAACTGGAACGAAAAATCTCAGGCGTTAACTATTGGTAAAATACAGGGGGCTTTCGCGGGCAACCTGGGAAAACGTGTTTTCAACCTGGTTTATATCAGTGAAGGGAATGAGTCCGGCGCTGCCATCACAAAAAAGAGTATTGTGTATACCGGCCAACAATTGATTATAAAAAATTAAGCTCGACCGGAATTTAAAATGATAAAAAAGAAAAAGGCCATATTATTTAAAATGAGAATACTCATTCCATCCATCTGGCTTCTTGCCTGCTTTCCTTTTGCCGGCATAAAATCATTCGGGCAGGATAAGCTGTACCTGAATGAATTCCCATTAAGCGATGTCACTTTAACAGATGGTGTTTTTAAGCATGCCCTTGATCTTAATACAAAAGTGCTCCTGGAATATGATGTAAACCGTTTATTGGCCGGTTTCAGGAAAGAAGCCGGTCTGCCTGAAAAGGCTAAAAGTTTTCCCAACTGGGATGGACTGGATGGGCATATCGCTGGTCATTACCTGTCTGCCATGGCCATGAGCTATGCAGCTACCGGTAACCTGGAATGCAAAAAACGGATGGACTATATGCTGGGAGAATTACAGACCTGCCAGCAAGCAAACGGCGGGAAATACCCTTCCTGGGGAACAGGATATGCAGGAGCTGTTCCCCATGGAGATAGCTGCTGGTCAAAAATCAAATCCGGTGAGGTGAGTGTGATCTGGAAGTACTGGGTACCCTGGTACAATGTCCATAAAATGTATGCCGGCCTCCGGGATGCCTGGTTGTATACTGGCAATGAAAAGGCAAAAGATATTTTTCTGAAATTCTGCGATTGGGGAATATCCATTACAGCAGGATTGTCAGATGCCGCCATGGAGGAGATGCTGGGCAGTGAACAAGGTGGCATGAATGAGGTATTTGCCGATGCCTACCAGATGACCAAAGATACCCGATACTTAACAGCAGCAAAACGGTTCTCCCACAAATGGCTGCTGGATGCCATGGCAGACAGCCGGGATAACCTGGATAATAAGCATGCGAACACACAAGTACCCAAAGCAGTCGGGTTTGAACGGATCGCTGAATTATCAGGTGATGAAAAATATAAAATGGCCGGCCGGTTTTTCTGGCAAACCGTAACCCAAAACCGTTCACTTGCCTTTGGCGGTAACAGCCGCCGGGAATTTTTCCCGGGTACCGAAGCCTGCCGGGATTTTATAAATGAAGTGGAAGGACCTGAGTCCTGTAATTCCTACAACATGCTGAAACTGACAGAAGATCTTTTCCGGGTAGCGCCCAAGGCTGAATATGCAGATTATTATGAGAGAACCCTGTACAATCATATTCTGGCTACCCAGCACCCGGTACATGGAGGCTATGTATACTTCACCCCTGCCCGACCGCGTCATTACCGGGTATATTCCGCCCCCAATGAAGCCATGTGGTGCTGCGTGGGAAGTGGAATGGAAAATCATGGCAAATACGGTCAGTTTATATACACACACCGGAATGATTCACTTTATGTCAACTTGTTTATTGCTTCCACACTCAACTGGAAGGAAAAACAAATACAGGTAAAACAGGAAACCCTGTTCCCGGATGAAGAAAAGACAACACTTCGCATTACCAGTGGCTCATCCCGGTTTACAATGATGATCCGTTATCCGGGCTGGATGAGTAAAGGATCAATAAAAATCACTGTAAACAATAAACCTGTCAGTATTAACACACTGCCCTCTTCTTATATCGCCATTAACAGGAATTGGAGGAAAGGAGACGTGGTCATGATCAGTCTTCCTATGACCAACCGTATAGAACATATGCCAAATGTTCCGGAATATATAGCTTTTATGCGCGGCCCGGTTTTATTGGGTGCTAAAACGGGAACAGAGGATCTGAAAGGATTGTTAGCTGGTGACAGCCGCTGGGGACATATCGCTTCCGGAAAAATCCTGCCGGTAAACCAGGCCCCGGTGATCGTGGAAGACAATCAGGAAATTATTCCATCCAAATTGGTAAAAGTTAAAGGACAGGCCACCACATTCAGTACAGGCAATATCCGTCTGGTGAATTCAGGGAAACTTAAACTGGAACCATTTTATAAAATTCATGATTCCAGGTATATGATCTACTGGATGTCATTATCCGGCAGGGGCTATATTTCCTACCTTGATTCTTTGAAAGCGAATGAACAACTGAAAATAGCCCTGCAAAAAAAGACGGTCGACTTTGTAGCCCCCGGCGAGCAGCAGCCTGAAGCAGACCATTTCATTAAACAGGAAAATTCAGGCACAGGTGTTTACCTGGATGAATTCTGGAGGAATGCCACACGGGGTGGCTATTTCAGCTATAACCTGTCCACCAATAACGAAACAAACCTGACCCTGGTGGTCCGCTATTGGGGAAATGAGAGCGGTAACCGGAAATTTGATATTTATATAGATGATGTAAAACTGGTATCAGAAGATCTCAGTGGAAAATGGAAGCAGCCGCAGTTCCGTGAAACGGAGTATTCCATTCCGGATGCACTGGTCTCCGGGAAACCCACGATCCGGGTGAAGTTCCAGTCAATACCCGGGAACACGGCCGGTTCCGTTTATTATTTAAGGTTAACCAGGAATACAATAAAAAAACAGGAATGATCGTAACAGCCAATAAAATATCAGCGAATAACAGAAAGATTTTGAAAACAGCACTTGCCTGTTTGGTCCTGCTATACTTTTCCTGTAATACTGTTAAGGCACAGGTGAGTTTCGGAAAGGCAAAAAAAATCAGTACGGATCTCTTTGGATTATTTTTTGAAGACATCAACTATGCTGCAGACGGCGGATTATATGCTGAGATGGTACAGAACCGGTCCTTTGAATACAATCCGGCAGAAAAAAAGGAATGGCACCCGCTTTATAACTGGGAATATATTACCACCGGGTACTCGTACGGGAAAGTGAATATTGAAACCGGTCAGCCGGTCCATCCGGATAATCCGCATTATACGGTGCTTGAAGCAGAACATATTCACCAACAAGATGGCAGTGTCGGAATAAAGAACCAGGGATATGATGGCATGGTGATCAAAGCCGGTGATCACTATAATTTTTCTATGATCACCAGGTTACTTGGCAACAAACCGGTAACTGTAAAAGTCAGTTTACAAACAAAAAAAGGAGATATTCTCGCGGAACAAAAGCTTTCCATTACATCCGTCAACTGGTTAAAGCAAACCGCTGTACTGACCCCGGTTGTCAATACTGACAGTGCATCACTGGTAATATCCGTTACCAGTGAAGGCCGGATTGCGCTGGATGTAATTTCCCTATTCCCGGAAAAGACCTTTAAAAACAGACCCAATGGATTGCGTACAGATCTGGCACAACTTTTAGCAGATATGCAGCCGGCATTCATTCGTTTCCCGGGTGGTTGTCTTTCACATGGCGATGGCTTAGGAAATATGTATCGCTGGAAGAATACGATCGGGCCGGTTGAAGAGCGGGTGGAACAACGTAATATCTGGGGCTATCACCAGACAGCAGGCCTGGGCTATTTTGAGTATTTCCAGTTTTGTGAGGATATCGGTGCAAAACCTTTACCGGTTTTACCCGCCGCAGTCAGTTGTCAGAATTCAGGTGGCACCTGGCGTATCGGAGGCACTGGCCAGCAGGCATTACCATTAGAAGAAATGCAGGCTTATATACAGGAAGTGCTTGATCTCATTGAATGGGCGAATGGGCCTGCCGGTTCTGCCTGGGGAGCAAAGAGGGCGGCCGCAGGACATCCTGAACCATTTAACCTCACCTATATCGGGATCGGGAATGAGGACAAGATCACCCCTGAATTTGAACAACGCTTTAAAATGATCTTTGATGCGGTCAGGACCAGGCACCCGGAGATTGTACTGGTTGGCACCAGTGGCCCATTTCATTCCGGGGAAGATTTTGATAAAGGCTGGAAACTGGCCAGGGAACTGAATGTACAGGTGGTGGATGAACATTATTATGTGCAGCCGGAATGGTTTATCTCCAATCAATACCGCTATGATACATATCCCCGTAATGCGTCAAAAGTATACCTGGGAGAATATGCTTCCTGGGGAAACCAGTTAAAAAATGCACTTGGGGAAGCCATTTTTATGACCGGGCTCGAACGAAACGGGGATGTGGTCCAACTGGCTTCCTATGCCCCGTTATTCGCCAAAAAGAACTATACCCAATGGAAAACGGATATGATCTTTTTTGATAACAATGATTATTATCTGACCCCCAATTATCATGTTCAAAAAATGTTTTGTACCAACAGTGGTGATTGGTATATCCCAGATGTAATTAAAAAAGACAGCCGGGATTCAAGCTTTGCAGGCTCATGTGTGGGCGACAGCCGGACAGGCGATATAATTATCAAACTGGTGAATTCCGGGTTACAGAAAAAAACAGCCAAGATTGACCTGAGCCGTTTTAAAATAGTACCGGGCAGCCTGAAGACAGTGCTTACCGGAAATCCGGAATCGCGGAATTCATTTGACAGCCCTGACCATATCAAACCTATAACTGAAAATTTTATCGCTGCAAAAAATATGACTTTTGACGTTGAACCAATGTCATTGATTGTACTACGGATAAAAACACATAAATGACCTGAAAAAGAAAAAAATGAAAAAAGCGCTCACCTGTATCCTTTCAGCCATTTTGTGCTGGTCTGAACTTCCAGCCCAGAATCCCATCATTTACGCTGATGTGCCAGACATGTCCATGGTACGGGTTGGCAAAACCTACTACATGAGCAGCACCACCATGCATATGAGCCCCGGGGTGCCCATTATGAAATCGGCTGATCTGGTAAACTGGAAAATCATCAATTACGCCTATGATACGCTGGCCGATGTGGACGCCATGAACCTGAATAACGGAAAAAGCACCTACGGAAGGGGATCATGGGCCAGTTGTATCCGCTATCAGCACGGCACTTTTTATGTCTCCACCTTTACACAAACGACCAATAAAACCTACATCTATTCCACGAAGAATATTGAAAAAGGCCCCTGGAAAAGAATAGCCTTTGCCCCGGCATACCACGACCATTCTCTTTTCTTTGATGACGACGGTAAGGTATACCTGATTTACGGAAATGGAAAACTCAGCATCGTGCAACTGAAGAATGATCTTTCCGGTGTGCTCGAAGGAGGCATTAACCAGGTGTTGATTGAAAATGCCAGTTTACCTGCCGGCACCAATATCGGGCTGGGGGCTGAAGGATCACAACTGATAAAAAAAGAGGGTAAATATTATCTGTTCAATATTACCTGGCCCAGGGGTGGTATGCGTACTGTGGTCATTCACCGGGCTGATAAAATCACCGGTCCCTGGGAAGGACGTATCGGCTTACAGGACCTGGGAGTTGCTCAGGGCGGTCTGATTGATACCCCGGATGGCAGCTGGTTCTCTTATCTTTTCCGTGATTATGGTTCAGTCGGGCGTATCCCTTATCTCGTTCCTGTAAAATGGGAAAATAGCTGGCCGGTACTGGGAGTAAATAGTAAAGTTCCGGAGACACTTGATCTCCCGGCAAGCAAAGGACTGATTCCCGGTATTGTGGCTTCCGATGAATTTACCCGGAAAAAAAATGAAAAGGCACTGCCCTTAGTCTGGCAATGGAATCATAATCCGGATAACCAGCTTTGGTCAGTGACAGCCCGGAAGGGATTCCTGCGTCTTACTACCGGCCGCACAGATTCATTATTTGTTAAGTCCAGAAATACATTGACCCAGCGGACCTTCGGACCAGTTTGCTCGGGTATTACAAAGCTGGATGCTTCCGGCCTGAAAGAAGGTGACTTTGCCGGCCTGGCTGCTTTTCAACGGAAATTCGGGCAGGTGGGTGTAAAAGTGCTGAATGGAAACAAATACCTGTTTATGGTGAGCGCAGAAACAAATACACCGGTTGAACTGGAGAGTATACCGCTTTCACAAAACGAAGTATACCTGAAAATTGAATGTGATTTTAAAGACAAAAAAGACAAGGCCCGGTTCTTTTACAGCCTGGACGGAAAAGACTGGAAGATTATCGGAGGAAGCTTGAAAATGGAATATACCCTGATGGAGCATTTTATGGGATACCGTTTTGGGCTTTTCAATTATGCCACCCGTACACCTGGTGGTTATGCCGACTTCGATTTTTTCCATATATCAGACAAGATCAGCCATATTGAATAACCAAGATTTTTTGTTGTATGAAAAATTTCTGTATACAGTTCCAGCAATTCCGGCGCTTAACTATTTCAGTTTTGCTGCTGATATGTTTATACAACGGTCAGGCCCAAAACCCGCTAATTCATACGCAATACACGGCCGACCCATCGGCAAGGGTATTCGGGAACAGGATTTATCTTTTCCCTTCTCATGATATCCTGGCTACAGAGGGAAAGGGCCGGAAAGACTGGTTTTGTATGGAAGATTACCATGTATTTTCCTCTGCTGATTTTTCTGAATGGACAGATCATGGAATAATCATTACACAGAATAAAGTACCCTGGGTGCGCCCGGACAGTTACAGCATGTGGGCACCGGATTGTATTGAACGAAATGGAAAGTATTATTTCTATTTCCCCTCCGCCCCTGCCGATACGGCAACTTATGGGCGGGGGTTTACCATTGGAGTGGCGGTTGCTGATAAACCCGAAGGTCCTTATACTGCAGAACCAACCCCTGTTAAAGGGGTGCATGGAATTGACCCCAATGTGTTTATTGATAAAGACGGGCAGGCCTACCTGTATTGGTCAGCTGGTAATATATACGGGGCAAAACTGAAAGACAATATGAAAGAGCTCGCCTCAGAAGTTAAAATACTGGGTGAGCTCCCCACCAAAGGATTAAAAGAGGGCCCCTGGCTTTTTGAACGGGAAGGCGTTTATTACCTCACCTACCCGCATGTGGCCAATAAAACCGAACAACTGGAATATGCCATCTCCGATAATCCGTTAGGTCCTTTTAAAGTAACCGGTGTGATCATGGATGAATCAGCCACCGGGTGCTGGACCAATCATCATTCCATCCTTCATTTCAACAATCAGTGGTACCTGTTTTACCATCATAATGATTACTCGCCTTCCTTTGACAAGGCCAGGTCTGCCCGGGCCGACAGCCTGTTCTTCAATGAAGACAAAACGATCCGGAAAGTCATTCCGACATACCGGGGTATTGGCAGTACAAATGCCAGGAGTATAATACAGATTGACCGGTATTCTGCGATCAGTCCGATAGGGACTGCCATTTCCTCCCTGGATACGAGTAACCGGTTTGCCGGATGGAAGACCACGTTATCAGCGCCGGGTGCCTGGATCCAATATAACAGTGTTGATTTTAATAAGAATAAAACGATTCAGTTAAACGCAATATCCGATGACGATGCCATTATTGAAATAAGAACAGGACAGAAAGATGGCCCGTTGATTGCAACAGTGAAACTGGCAAAAAGCTATTCATGGAAAATATCCACGTCCGCGCTGTCAAAACGAATTTCAGGCAAGTATAACCTGTTTATCCTGTTAAAAAGTAATACCCCTGTCAGTATTGACTGGATAAGATTTGAATAAAAATTAAACGGTTAACCGATGAGAAAAAAGCTAAACATGCGAAATCGTCTTTTAAAGATCCTCTTGCTGGCTGCCGGTTGCTCCATACATCCGGGCCGTGTCCATTCACAGCTGGTCTCAACGGGCAATACCGGGTTTGAACTCACAAAAGCGGTTATTCAGATTGATTCAACGGATAATGTTCTCGTGAAAAAATCAGCTGAATTCCTGCAACATGATATCGAACTGGCCACCGGCAAAAAAGTGGAAATCGTCAGCCGGTTTGAAAAGAAAAACGCGCTGTATATTATTATCGGCACTGCCGGAAAATCCGGTATTCTTAACCACCTGGAAAAATCCGGAAAGATCAGCCTGAAAGAAATAGCCGGTAAATGGGAGGCTTATAAAATACAGACTATCTCAGGAGTTCCCGATCAGCCTGCAGCCAAAGCACTGGTAATCGCCGGCAGCGACCGGAGAGGAGCCGCTTATGGTGTATTTGAACTTTCAAAGCAAATCGGCGTATCTCCCTGGTACTGGTGGGCCGATGTCCCGGTATTGAAAAAACAGGCGATTTATCTTAATCCATCTGCTATCATTACAGATGCTCCAAAAGTAAAGTACCGGGGTATATTTATAAATGATGAAGCACCCTGCCTGAGCAGCTGGAGCAAGGAAAAATTCGGGGGATTCAATCATTTGTTTTACGAACATGTCTTTGAACTGATACTCCGGTTAAAAGGAAATTATCTCTGGCCGGCTATGTGGGGCAATGCATTTAATACGGATGATACCTTAAACCCGGTCGTGGCGGATGAATATGGCATTGTGATGGGTACTTCTCATCATGAACCGATGCTCAGGGCCCAGCAGGAATGGAAACAACAGGGCAAGGGTGCCTGGGACTATACTAAGAATGATACCATACTCCGGGCCTTCTGGAGAAAAGGCATCGAAAACATGAAACAGCACGAGAGTATACTGACCATTGGTATGCGGGGTGACGGGGATATGCCAATGACACAGGGTACGGCCACGGCCTTGCTGGAAAGGATTGTGGCAGACCAGCGGAAAATCATTGAAGACGTAACCCAAAAACCGGCCAGTGCTTCTCCTCAGCTCTGGGCCTTATATAAAGAAGTGCAGGACTACTATGATAAAGGCATGCGGACCCCGGATGATGTAACTCTACTGCTTTGTGATGACAACTGGGGGAATATCCGAAAACTTCCACATCCCGGTGAAAAACAACGTACCGGCGGTTATGGCCTTTATTATCATTTTGACTATGTGGGTGGTCCCCGGAATTATAAATGGATCAATACAAATCCCCTTCCCCGGATACGGGAACAACTATACCTGGCCTGGGAATATAATGTAAGGCAGATCTGGATTGTGAATGTGGGCGATATCAAACCTATGGAGTTTCCCATTTCCTTCTTCCTGGATTATGCCTGGAATCCGGAGAAGATCGGTCCACAGGATGTGAAAAAATATACGGAACAATGGGCGGCCGCCCAGTTCGGCAACAAATATGCCCCGGAAATTGCCAGCCTGCTGTCCGGCTATGCCAAATTCAACAGCCGCAGAAAACCGGAAATGCTCAGCGACAATACCTATTCCTTCAATTATGGAGAATGGCCCCGTGTAGTCAGGGAGTATAATAATTTGTCGGAGAAAGCTGAAAAAATCAATCAACTGTTGCCCGCATCCTACCGGGATGCTTTTTTCCAGTTGGTGCTACACCCGGTTAAAGCCAGTGCTAATTTGAATGAGATGTATTACAATGTGGCCCTGAACAAACAGGCTTACACCTATAAATGGATAGCCGCCAATACCTATGCCGATAAAGTAAAAGAATTATATGCAAAAGACTCCCTGATCACCCTGGCTTACCACCAGCTGAATAATGGCAAATGGAATTACATGATGAGCCAGACCCATATCGGTTATACCGGATGGCAGCAGCCAAACCGGCAGAAAATGCCGGCGGTGAATTATGTGAATGAAACAGAGGCGACAAGTCCTTTTGACACAGCAGCAATAACCCGTAAAGCAACCTACCCGGTCAATGCACGGAATAACCTTTTTTACGAGCAAAACGGCTATATATCCATCGGCGCGGATCATTTTACAAAAGCGGTCAACAGCAACGGGATCAGGTGGACCGTATTACCGGATCTGGGCCGCACGGGTTCGGCCATTACCACCTACCCGGTAACGGCTGCCCCTCAGCAGCCAGGTGGCAATGCCCCGCATACAGCATATGAATTCTACACCTACAGCAGCGGGGATTTCAGCATAAACGCTTTTTTCTCTCCCACCCTGAACTTTCACAATACAGCAGAAGGTCTGCAATATGCCATATCTGTAGATGGGGAAACACCCCAGATCATCAGTGTGAATAAGGAAGAAAAGGCAACTGAAGGCGGGATAAATTACAAATGGGTGGGTGATAATATTATCATCAAAATCTCCCGGCATAATATAAAAGAGGCGGGCAAACACACGCTGAAATTCTGGATGGTGAACAGTGGCCTGGTGCTGCAGAAACTGGTACTGAATTTCGGCGGAATGTTACCCAGCTACCTGGGGCCAGAAGAAACAATTAATAAACAATTAAAATAAAGTAATATGAAATCAAATAAACTCCTGCTGCTCCTCTGTTCAATCGGGCTGTTAGCAGCAGGCTGCTCCTCCTCTAAAAGAGCAGCGAATGCTTCTGCCTCCCCTTCACTGAAAGAAGTTTTTAAAAAGGATTTTGTCATAGGAGCGGCAGTGAATACCGGGCAGATTGAAGAAAAAGATCCGGCTGCCGGGGCCCTGATCCAGGCGCAGTTCAATGGCCTGACTCCTGAGAATATTATGAAATGTGAAATTATACATCCAGAATGGGACCGCTATAATTTCACCCTGGCAGATAAACTGGTGGCCTATGGCAACAAAATCAATACGCCGGTCTTTGGCCATACCCTGATCTGGCACAGCCAGCTCTCCCCTTTTGTCAGGAGAATACAAAGCACCGATTCATTCAGGACTTTCTTTACCAATCATATTACCACTATAGCCGCGAGGTATGATGGTAAGGTAAAAGGCTGGGATGTGGTGAATGAAGCCCTGAATGAAGACGGCACCCTGCGTAAATCCGCTTTCCTGGATAAACTGGGCGAGGATTATATCGTTGAGGCGTTCAGGCTGGCACAGAAAGCGGCCCCCAACACTGAACTTTATTACAATGACTACAATATCGAACAGCCAAAGAAAAGAGCAGGCGCTATAGCCCTCGTTAAAAAAATACAGGCGGCCGGAGTCCGAATTGACGGCATTGGTATACAGGGGCATTGGAGAGCCTATAAAGTACCCATGAAAGATATTGAGGAAAGCATAAAAGAATTCGCCGCACTGGGGCTTAAAGTTAATTTTACTGAACTTGACCTCGGTGTGCTGCCCAACCCCTGGGACTCCGATGCAGCTGATGTAAATATGAAAGCGGAATACAATGCCAAAATGAATCCTTACAGTGCCGGCTTACCGGATTCAGTAAATACCATGCTTGCACAGAGCTATGCAGACCTGTTCCGTCTTTTCCTGAAGTACAAAAAGAATATTGCCCGTATTACTTTCTGGGGCGTGAACGATGGACAGTCCTGGCTTAATGACTGGCCCATCCGCGGAAGGACCAATTACCCCCTTCTTTTTGACCGTCAGTTCCAGCCGAAAGCTGCTTTCTATAAAGTGATTGAAACCAAATCATCAAAAGCTCCGGCGACCAAATCATTCTAACGATTCAACCAACATCAACATGACAACACAATCGCAAAAATTATCGGTCAGGGAAAAAATAGGTTACAGTTTAGGTGACTTTGCCGCCAACCTGGTTTTCCAGACCCTGATGACCTACCTGGCCTATTTCTATACAGATATATATGGATTAAGCACCAATGATGCGTCTGCCGTGATGTTAACCGTTGGACTGATCGCGGCATTCGGGTTTAACCCGATCATCGGGGCCATTGCGGACCGCACCGTTTCCCGCTGGGGTAAATTCCGCCCCTGGATACTATATACAGCCATCCCGCTGGGTGTGATTGCCTTGCTGGCATTCAGCACCCCATCATTTTCCTATAAAGGGAAACTGATCTATGCGGTGGTCACATATACCTTACTCCTTCTTCTTTATGCCGCCAATAACCTGCCCTACTCCGCGCTCAGCGGTGTGATCACCGGCGATATGAAGGAACGCAACAGTATGTCGGCCTATCGTTTTGTGGCGGTCATGTTTGCCCAGTTTTTTGTACAGGTCTTTATGCTGCCGATCATTGAGTATGCCGGCCATGGTGATAAAGCGGCGGGTATCGAAAAAGTAATGACCTGGCTGGCGATTATAGGTACCCTGATGCTGATCATAACATTCCTGACAACCCGGGAACGTATTGTCCCCAAACCGGAACAAAAATCAAGCCTCAAAGAAGACCTGGGAGATCTGTTTAAAAACAGGCCATGGGTAATCATGCTGGTGCTCACCACCCTCGTATTTATCACCCTTGCCATGAAAGGCGGATCCTATGTATATTATTTCAAGAACTATGTGGATAAGGAAAGACTCACCCAATTTATCACCCCGATCCTTGATTTCCTGAAAAGTATCGGAGTCAACTTTTTCGGGGAAGATCCGGTATCGGCCGGCTTCGGTCTCTTTAATGCGGGCGGGATCATCTTTATGATTGTGGGTATTACCCTTTCCAAAAAACTGGCCGATAAATACGGCAAAAGAGATGTTTTCGGAATCGCGTTATTCATCTCCACTTTATTCATTCTCTTTTTCTACTTTTTTTCAGCAAAATCAGTGGAACTGATGTTTGCTTCCCAGGTTTTACATGGCTTTTTCTATGGTATCACCATCCCCCTGCTCTGGGCCATGATCGCCGATGTGGCGGATTACAGTGAATGGAAGAATAACCGCCGGGCCACGGCGATTATATTCTCGGCCATGATGGTAGGTTTGAAAGGCGGGCTGAGTATCGGCAGCGCCTTATTGACCAAAATTCTGGGTATTTTCCATTATGTACCCAATAGTGATGCAGCCCAAACAGATAAGGCCATCCAGGGTACAAAAATGCTGGTCAGTATATTCCCTTCAATCCCGTTCCTGATTGGCGTGGGACTGCTGTTTTTCTATGAAATAAATAAAAAAATGGAAGTCCGGATCGAGAGTGACCTGAAAGAAAGAAGAAAATAAAAAAAGTAAATAAAAAATAAACCATGCCTGAAGACAGCATCGACCATATCGATTTTGAGGATTTAACCAGCAGGGCCATCTCAAAACCACTGGTCACCCATATCTACACCGCTGATCCATCTGCCCATGTATTCAACGGGAAGATCTATATCTTCCCTTCCCATGATATTGATGCCGGTGATGCCTTTGACGACCTGGGCAGTCACTTTGCCATGGAAGATTATCATATACTCTCCATGGATTCGCCCATTGACAGCACCGCCACCGACCACGGAGTGGCTCTGCATGTAAAAGATGTGCCCTGGGCGGAGAAACAGTTCTGGGCACCCGATGCCGCGGAGAAAGAGGGTAAATTCTACCTGTTCTTTCCCGCAAAAGGATATGATGGCATCTTCCGTATCGGTGTCGCGGTCAGTGATTCTCCGGCAGGTCCGTTTGTACCTCAACCGGAAGCCATAAAAAACAGTTTCTCCATTGACCCGGCTGTATTCAAAGATGATGACGGAACTTACTATATGTACTTCGGAGGAATCTGGGGCGGACAATTGCAACGCTGGAGAAACGGAACATTCAATGACGAACAACCGGAAAGCCCGGTTGCTTTTCTGCCTGGAGCCGATGAACCAGCTCTATGCGCTAAAGTGGCAAAACTCACTGAAGATTTACTGGAGTTTGCGGAAGCCCCGAAAGATGTGCTGATCATTGATGAAAATGGTAACCCCTTGCTGCAGGGCGATAATGACCGGCGTTTCTTTGAAGCCAGCTGGATGCATAAGCACAACGGGAAATATTATTTCTCCTACTCCACCGGTGACACGCATTACCTCTGTTATGCCACGGGCGATAATCCTTACGGACCATTTACCTACCAGGGCCGGATCCTGGAACCGGTGGTGGGCTGGACCTCCCATCATTCCATTTGCGCCTTTAATGATAAATGGTACCTGTTCTATCATGATTCAAGTCTGTCAAAAGGAGTAACCCATTTACGGTCTGTAAAACTGACAGAATTAATACATGATGATGCCGGGAGGATAAAAACGATTTCACCGTATAACTAACCGGATAAACCCGGATGATTCATCCGCGAATTATCCGGATATTTAGGTGGATAAACATGCTTAAACCAACATACTAATATGAAGTTATTCCTGATTACCGCCGGTCTCCTGCTGAGTACGCTCCTGTATTCCCAGGATTATAAAAAATTCCCGATGTGGAACCCGGCCCTCCCATTGGAGCAGCGGGTCAATGATGTGATCAGCCGGCTGACACTGGAAGAAAAAGTGGGCCAGATGCTGAACGCCACGCCGGCCATTTCACGGTTAGGCATACCCGCATACGACTGGTGGAATGAAGTGCTGCATGGAGTGGCCCGCACTCCTTATAAAGTCACTTCCTATCCCCAGGCCATCGGGATGGCCGCCACCTGGGATACCAGTTCATTAAAATTGATGGCAGATTATTCGGCTACAGAAGGAAGGGCCATACATACTAAATCCATTGAACTGAATAAAACAGGCGACCGGTATGTGGGACTGACTTACTGGACCCCCAATATCAATATCTTCCGCGACCCCCGTTGGGGACGAGGACAGGAAACCTATGGTGAAGATCCCTTCCTGACCGCGATGCTGGGTAAATCCTTTGTAAACGGATTACAAGGTGATGATCCCCGTTACCTGAAAGCAGCAGCCTGTGCCAAACACTTCGCTGTACACAGCGGCCCGGAACCGACCCGCCACTCCGATAACTTCAACCCAAGTGCCTATGATCTCTGGGACACTTACCTGCCGGCCTTCAGGGAACTGGTGGTAAAAGCCAATGTGGCCGGTGTGATGTGCGCCTACAATGCCATCAACACCCAGCCCTGCTGCGCCAATGACCTGCTGATGAATGATATCCTGCGGAAGCAATGGAAATTCACCGGTTATGTAACCAGTGACTGCTGGGCCGTGGATGATTTCTTCCGCTATCACAAGACCCATAAAGATGCCACTACTTCAGCGATCGACGCCGTGATCCATGGCACTGATGTGGAATGCGGCAATTCCGTATACAGGACACTGATCGATGCCGTTAAAAGCGGGCAGATCAAAGAAGAACAACTGAATATTTCTTTGCAACGCTTGTTCACGATCCGCTTCCGCCTGGGCATGTTTGATCCGCCTTCCATGGTAAAATATGCGCAAACCCCTGTGAGTGAACTGGAATCTCCGGCGCATAAAGCCCATGCACTCAAAATGGCCCAACAATCAATCGTGCTGCTTAAGAATGCCCGCCTGCCGGGGCAGGAGAACAACACACTGCCGCTTTCAAAAAACATTAAAAAGATCGCGGTTCTCGGGCCAAATTCGGAGAACAGTATTGCCTTGCTGGGCAACTATAACGGAACTCCTTCACATGTCACTACCATTCTCGAAGGAATCCGCAAAAAACTGGGGCCTGCAACGGAAGTAGTTTATGAAAAAGCGATCAATTTTACCAATGATACCCTTTTTGTAAAAAACGAAGGAAAGAATGCATTTTACTATGATGGCAAACCCGGCGTAAAAGCGGAATATTTCTCCAATGAAACTCTGGAGGGAGCACCGGTACTGACAAGAACAGAAGCGGATATCAATAATTTCTGGACCGAAGGTGAACCACCCGCGCCCGGTATGTCATGGACACATTACTCCGCCAGGTATACCACCAGCCTTACTGCTGAAAAAGAGGAAACACTCAATTTTGAATCCGAAGGGAATGACGGGTACCGGATAAAAATAAACGACAGCACCGTGGTGGATGTCTGGGAAAAAAACCGCTGGGGCAGCAAGCAATTCAGTTTCCCGGTAAAAAAAGGGGAAACCTATAAAATCGAAATGAGTTTCCGCCAGAGTGAGGGCGATGCCATTGTTAAACTAAGGGCCGGCCATTATGAGAAAACTGATTTTAAGGCCCTGGCTAAAAGAATCGGTGATGCCGATGTAATTCTTTTTGCCGGAGGAATATCCCCGCAACTGGAAGGAGAAGAAATGCCGGTCACAGTTCCGGGTTTTAAAGGAGGCGACCGGACCAGCATCATGTTACCGGCTGTACAAACTGAATTACTGAAAGCCCTGAAGGAAACCGGCAAGCCCGTTGTATTTATCATGCTCACCGGCAGTGCCCTCGCTGTTCCCTGGGAAAATGACAATATCCCTGCCATTGTCAATGCATGGTATGGCGGACAAAGCGGTGGTACGGCAGTGGCCGATGTTTTGTTTGGAGATTACAATCCGGCCGGACGTTTGCCTGTTACCTTTTATAAATCAGATAAGGACCTGCCCGGATTCAGCGATTACTCCATGACGGGCAGAACCTACCGCTATTTTAACGGGCAGGCACTCTATCCCTTCGGATATGGATTAAGTTATTCCACTTTTAAATACAGTATTCCCAAAGCGCCATCCACCATAAACAAAGGGAAACCTGTTAAAATAATCTTTACACTGGCCAATACCGGAAATAAAGATGGGGAGGAAGTGGCCCAGTTATATATCACACATGAAGGAACCATGCAGAAACCGATACGGGCACTGAAAGGTTTTCAACGGGTGTTCCTGAAAGCGGGTGAAACCAAAACCTTTTCATTCACACTGACACCTGAACAACTTTCCCTGGTAAATGAGCGTGGCACACTGTACCAACCCAAAGGAAAAATCAATGTAAGTATCGGTGGCGGGCAACCCGGTGTTGAGAATAAAACAAGCAGTAATACAGTTACAAAGACGATTGCTGTACAATAAAAGCATATGAAAAAATATTTTTTACTCCAGGCCGCATTACTGCTGATCGGTTGCAGTTACGCACAGGTCCGGCTGCCCAGGCTTATCCGCGACAGTATGATATTGCAACGGGATGCCAAAGTGAATATCTGGGGATGGGCTTCCCCCAATGAAAAAATAACCCTAACGCTTAACAAAAAATCATACAAAACAAAAGCGGATGCTGCCGGCAACTGGGCACTGATGCTTCCTCCTGTGAAAGCAGGGGGGCCATATACCATGGACATCACCGGCAAAAACAAGATCAGCCTGAAAGAGATTTTATTCGGGGATGTCTGGTTCTGCAGCGGGCAAAGCAATATGGTGCACCAGCTGAATATCCATGATGTAACCTATGCCACTGAAATTGCCACTGCCAATTTTCCGCAGATCCGACAGTTCTGGATACCTACACTGACGAGTTTAACAGGCCCACAGTCTGACCTGCCAGCCGGAAACTGGAAAGCCGCCGTTGGTGAAGAGGTGCGGCCCTTCTCCGCGGTTGCTTATTTTTTCGCGAAACAATTATTTGAAAAATACCATGTCCCTATCGGAATCATCAATGCCAGTGTAGGTGGCACTCCCATTGAAGCATGGACCAGTGAAGAAGGATTCAACCAATTCCCCGCGATCAGTTCCATTATCCAGAAAAATAAAGACACGGCCTATGTCAATAGTTTCAACAGGCGACCGGCCAATCCAAGAACCTGGCAGCAAACAGACCAGGGATTGATCAGTTCACCCAAATGGTTTGAAACAGGTTATATACCAAAAAACTGGCGTACGATCAATATACCTGGTTATTGGGAAGACCAGGGTATCAAAGACCTGAACGGGGTGGTATGGTATAGAAAGGAAATCGATATACCCGCTTCGATGACGGGTAAAGCCGCTAAAGTATTCCTGGGCAGGATTGTGGACGCCGATGAACTTTATATCAATGGGAAACAGGTGGGAAACACGACCTACCAGTATCCGCAGCGGCGGTACAGGTTACCTGAGAACATACTGAAGCCCGGGAAAAACCTGTTTGTCATCCGGGTTAGCAATACAAATGGCAAGGGCGGATTTGTACCGGATAAGCCTTATTGCCTGTTTGCCGGTAATGATACGATCGACCTGAAAGGCACCTGGCAATATAAAGTCGGTGATGTGTTCAGACCCTTCGGAGGTGGTGGCTTTGGCGGCGGGCTTTCTTTCCAGAATCAGCCTGCGGCTTTATACAATGCCATGGTGGCGCCCGAAACGAATTTTACCATAAAAGGATTCTGCTGGTACCAGGGAGAAAGCAATGCCGGTAAACCCGATGAATATGCGCAATTGCTGCCGGCGCTGATCAATGACTGGCGCAATAAATGGAAACAGGGGCCACTCCCCTTCCTGAATATACAGTTGCCCGGATTCATGGATTACAATTACCTGCCTGCCGAGAGTAACTGGGCCGTCCTGAGAGAAGCACAATTAAAAACACTGACTGTCCCGAATACAGCCATGGTGGTGGCCATTGACCTGGGTGAATGGAATGATATCCATCCGGATAATAAGAAAACGGTCGGGGACCGCCTGGCATTAGCCGCATTTAAAACTGCTTACGGGGAGAATATTATTTCCTCAGGACCTTTATTCAGGGAAGCGGTTGTGTCAGAAAACAAAATCACCTTACAGTTTACTGAAACAGGTAGCGGGCTGATCACGAATGACGGTGAGGCTCCGGCTGAATTCGCCATTGCAGGTGCAGACAAAAAATTCGTCTGGGCAAAAGCCCGCCTGGAAGGAAATACGGTGATAGTATGGAATGAGGATATCTCCAAACCGGTCTATATCCGGTATGCCTGGGCCGATAACCCGGTCAACCCGAATTTATATAATAAGGAAGGCCTGCCTGCCTCCCCTTTTCAATATAAACTGCAGTAAAATGAACTACACAAGCCTGCTCTTCGGTTTTACTTTATTGTTTACTGTTTCAGTGACTGCACAGACCGGTCAGCCCTGGAAGGGGAAAAAAGCAGCCGTGGTAATTACTTATGATGATGCCCTGAATGAACACCTGGATAATGCCATACCCGTACTGGATTCCCTGGGATTAAAAGCCACTTTTTATGTAACAGCTTTCTCCAGCTCCGTACAAACAAGGCTGGCAGACTGGAAAAAAGTGGCCGCAAAAGGATACGAGTTAGGTAATCATACCCTTTATCATCCCTGTATAGGCGGCCCGGGAAGAGAATGGGTGAGTAAAGAATATGACCTGAATACCTATACTGTAAAACGCATGGAAGATGAAACCAGGATGACCAATGTCTTTTTACAGGCCCTGGATGGTAATACCAAAAGAACATTCGCGTATACCTGCGGGGATATGAAAATCCGCGACTCTTCCTTTATTGAGGGTATGAAAACCGAATTCGTGGCTGCCCGCGCGGTTCGCAATGAAATGCACCAGCTGAATGAAATTGACCTGTATAATACCGATTGCTATATGGTCAATAACCATACAGCAGAACAAATGGAAGCCTGGGTGGATAAAGCAGTGCAGACAAACTCTTTACTGGTTATATTATTCCACGGTGTAGGCGGGGGCAATGGCCTGAATGTGGAATTAAGTGAGCATCGGAAGTTCCTGAGTTATATCAAGAAAAATGAAAAAAACATCTGGGTGGCCCCGATGATTGAAGTGGCTGCCTATATACAAGAGCAGCAATCCGGAAAGAAAGGAATCAATGGGCCAAATACCAGGCAGTGAAAAAACGGGTCTGCCGGGATAAGCAGGTAACTGATAAAAAAATGTGGAATAAATAAATCAGCAATTATGAAAGCCCTTATTCTCGTATTACTTCTTTTTCCCTTTATCAGCAGGGCCCAATACCCGCCTGTCACCCTTCCCGGATCAGAAATCCGGACAATTACTTCAACCATTGTTAAAGGCCAGGAATACAATATCCAGATTCATCTGCCGGGGAATTACTCAAGCAGCGAAAAAAAGTACCCGGTTGTATTTGTGATGGATGCTCAATGGGATTTCCCATTGGTGAGTTCCATTTACGGGCAACAGTATTATGACGGCTTTGTACCAGAAGTTATTATAGCCGGGGTCACCTGGGGCGGCACAAACCCAAATCCGGATAGCCTGCGGGCAAGGGATTATACCCCCACCAGGGTACCAGGAACGATCCAGAGCGGTGGAGCCGATAAATTCCTGCAGTTTATGAAAGAAGAACTATTCCCTTTCATGAAGTCCAATTACCGGGCAGACCTGAACCAGTCCGTACTGATGGGTTGTTCCCTGGGTGGCTTATTTACCCTGTATACGCTTTTTACACAACCGTCATTATTCTCCGGGTATATAGCTGCCAGCCCGGCTATCGGCTGGGACAATGAAGTATTGTACCAGTTTGAAAAAAAATATGCTGCAGATATCAACCGGCCCTCTGCCAGGCTTTATATGACCATCGGTGAAGTGGAACAGAACGTTCCCAATTTTCAACGTTTTGACGCCAGCCTGAAAAACAGTCTTTCCACTACCCTGAAAATGCAAAGTCGCATCCTGGAGAACACGGGACATTCCGGCACCAAGAGTGAAACGTACAGCCGCGGACTGCAGTTTATTTTTCAGCGGCCGGACATTAAAGTAGAGGATCGTGAATTGCGGGCATTGGCCGGCACATACAGCAATGCAGGTGGCCGTCCTGCAGAAATAAAAATGGAAAACCATCAGCTGACCCTCCAGTTACTGGGAGCAGGTAAATTTTTCCTGAAGGCTTCCACCCCCTCCTTTTTTTATTCAACCGCCCTTTTTTTACAGGTGGAATTTACCAGAAATCCGGATGGATTCCGGTTAACCAGTTTTGGAAACAACGAGGTATTCCTAAAAAAATAACCAGGTAAAATCTCCCGACCCCGGGAGAAATAGTAATTTATAACCAGGTCTCCAGGCTGAACCAAAAATGAACTGACTATGGAACAAAAAAAGAATGGGAAAAAGGGGATTGCCCTTTGTGGCCTGGGATATTATGCCAATGAACAACTGGCCCCGGCATTCACATATACGGAGCATTGTTACCTTTCAGCCGTTATTACCGGCGACCGGGGCAAGGGAGCGCATTATAAAGAAAAATACGGATTAACCGATCGCCAGATCTATACCTACGACCAGTTTGAACAGATCAGCAAGGATTCAACAATTGACCTCATCTATATCGTTCTTCCACATAACCTGCATGCGGCCTTTTCCATTAAGGCGCTGGAAGCCGGCAAACATGTGATCTGTGAAAAACCCATGGCTTCCACCGTGGAAGAAGCGGAACAAATGATGGCGGCCGCTGAACGAACCGGTAAAACCATCTCCATCGGCTACCGGCTTCATTTTGATCCGTATCACCGGGAAATGATCCGGATGGTACAGGAACAAACGTTGGGCAAGGTCACACGGATTGATTGTTCATTTTCTTTTGTTCCTCCCAAGGCAGTGTGGAGATTAAGCAAAGAGCAATCCGGGGGAGGTCCACTGGTGGACGTAGGCATATATTGTATACAGGCTGTTTGTTACCTTACTGGTCAGGAGCCGGTAGCCGTAACAGCACAAGCTTTACCGCTGACCGACCAGGACAAATTCAATGGCATTGAAGAAACCCTGGTTTTTGAACTCGAAATGCCGGACGGACTGATGGCTTATTGCCGTACCAGTTTCAGTGAAACCAGCAGTTATTTACGGGTGACTGCGGAAAATGGCTGGTTTGAACTGGATCCGGCTTTTAATTATAACGGGCTGGTCATGAAAAGATCGGACGGAGTAATTACTGAATTCCCTCCCTGTCCGCAACAGGCGCGGCAGATGGATGCGATTGCGGTTGCCATTCAAAATGGGCAGGCATCACCCGTGCCTGCGGAAATGGGCCTGCGGGACATGAAGATTATGCGCGCTGTTTATGAAGCTATGGAAAGCGGGCAAAAAGTTCCTTTATGAATAAGGCTGTTATACAGCGGATAGTTTCCTTAAATTGGGATAACAAATAATTTAATACTGAATAATCAATCTATAACTTTTTTATTATGTCACAGAAACTCCGCAGTCACGACTGGTTCGGCCGGAAAGACAAGGATGGCATCATTTACCGCAGCTGGATGAAGAACGAAGGCATGCCGCCTGACTGGTTTGATGGCCGCCCGGTGATCGGTATCTGCAATACCTACAGTGAACTTACTCCCTGTAATGCCCATTTCAGGGATTTTGCAGAGAGTATAAAAAAAGGGATCATTGAAGCAGGTGGTTTCCCCGTAGAGTTTCCCATTATGAGCCTGGGTGAAACATTATTGAAACCGACGGCCATGCTTTTCCGTAACCTCGCCAGCATGGATGCGGAAGAATCTATCCGGGGTAATCCGATTGATGGGGTTGTACTGATGACTGGCTGTGACAAAACCACTCCCTCCACGGTGATGGGCGCGGCCAGTGTGGGTTTACCTACTATTGTTGTGCCCGGTGGCCCGATGCTCAATGGCCGGTATAAAGGACAAACCATTGGCAGCGGCACCCATGTCTGGAAATTTGATGAAGACATGAAGACTGGAAAGATGACCCAGGAAGAATGTGAGTTTGCTGAAAGTTGTATGAGCCGCAGTATCGGTCATTGCATGACCATGGGCACGGCCTCCACGATGGCCTGTATGGTGGAAGCACTTGGTCTCACCCTCAGTGGCGCATCGGCCATTCCCGCTGCTGATTCCAGGAAAAAAGTCATGGCCCAGCTCAGTGGCCGCCGCCGTAGCGCTTCCAAGGCGGCCAAATGCCTCGAACGTCTGCAAGGCACGCATGGATGGAAGCTTTTGCATGGGCCCCCCCGAACCGATCTGGGTTTAGTTTTTCTAAAATAGAACGCAGAAGCAAGCGCTTTTTGATTCGGGAAATGCAAGCTAGAAATATGTCTATACATAAAGACAGGA
>CAZFLL010000019.1:37022-48514 GCA_964519865.1 uncultured Chitinophaga sp.
GCCGCATGGTGGAAATGGTAAAAGAAAACCTGACCATTGATAAAATCCTGACCCGGCAAGCTTTTGAAAACGCCATTAAAGTAAATGCAGCAGTTGGCGGCTCCTCTAACTTTATCATACACTTACTGGCCATAGCAGGGCGTGTCGGAGTTGATCTGAACCTGGAAGATTTTGATACCATTGGCAGTCATATCCCCTTACTCGTAAACCTGATGCCCTCCGGCAAATACCTGATGGAAGATTTTTATTATGCCGGCGGATTGCCTGTCGTTTTACAGGAACTGAAAGACCAGTTGCATAAAAATGTAATCACCGTCACCGGCAAAAATCACCAGGAGAATATACAGGGCAACACAGACTGTTATAACCGGGATGTGATTGCCGCTTACGATCAGCCCCTGATCCCCGAGGCAGGTTGCGTCATCGTTAAAGGGAATCTTGCTGAAAACGGGGCCGTGATCAAACCCTCCGCTGCCAGCCCATCCCTCATGCAACATACCGGGCGGGCCGTGGTATTTGAAAGTATTGAAGATTATCATAAACGTATTGATGACCCGGCCCTGGATATAGACGAAAACTGTGTGATGGTACTGAAATATGTCGGGCCGGTTGGTTACCCGGGTATGCCTGAAGTAGGTAATATGGCGTTGCCGAAGAAAATTCTCGAGAAAGGCATCCGTGATATGGTGCGGATCAGCGATGGACGTATGAGTGGCACTGCTTATGGCACAGCTGTTTTGCATGTATCGCCTGAAAGCGCTATCGGCGGTACCCTGGCCCTGGTGCAAAACGGGGACCTGATCGAACTGAATGTGCCGGAAAGAAGAATACAGTTACTGGTCAGCGAAGCGGAACTCGCTAAACGAAGGGCGTCATGGATAACTCCTAAAGCAGCAGCAGACCGGGGATATGTCAGCCTCTATATAAAACATGTTCAGGGTGCGGATAAAGGCGCGGATCTTGATTTTTTACAAGGACATTCCGGATCCACCGTTACCCGCGATTCACATTAATCAACGAAAAGCTACAGCCAATATGAAAAAAACTTTATTGATAATTGCCGGCCTGGCCATTTTCGCCGGGTGTAATACCTCTGAGAAAAAGAACCCGGCCTACCCGGTTACCGGTTATATTGAAAGACTGGATCCTGCACTGGATAGTCTTATTATGAAAGAGGCAAGGATTGAAATTATTGCCACCGGTCTTGACTGGAGTGAAGGCCCTCTCTGGATCGAGAAAGAGAAGATGCTGATCTTCTCAGATGTACCACGAGATACTATTTTCAAATGGACGGAAAGTGGCGGAAAAGAAGTCTACCTCACTCCTTCCGGTTACACAGATACCATAAAAAGAGGTGGCGAAATGGGTTCCAATGGTTTATTGCTCGATACAAAGGGCAACCTGGTGCTCTGCCAGTGTGGTAACCGGCAAATGGCCCGGATGGAAGCCCCGCTCAATGATCCAAAACCACTCTATACCCCGCTGGCCGCCCGGTATGGAGGAAACCGGTTCAGCAGTCCGAATGATGCGGTTTATAATGCAGCGGGTGAATTGTTTTTTACAGACCCGCCTTACGGTTTGGAATCACAGTCTGATAACGATCCCAAAAAAGAAATGAAATGGAACGGGGTGTATAAAGTAAAAACAAATGGCGAAGTGACCCTGCTCATCGATTCAATACCCCGGCCCAATGGTATCGCATTTCTGCCGGGCGATAAACAGCTCATCGTTGCCTGTTCTGATCCGGCCAAACCCAACTGGTATATTTATGATATTGCCGGTGATTCATTGACCAATGGCCGGATTTTCCACAGTACATTGAATGCATTAACCAACGTAAAAGGATTACCGGACGGAATGAAAGTGACCAGAACCGGGATCATTTATGCCAGTGGCCCGGGTGGTATCTGGATATTCAACAGGGAAGCAAAACTGCTGGGTAGAATCCGGGTGGAGGAATCAGCCAGCAATTGTGCGCTGAGTGCGGATGAAAAAACATTGTATATCACCAATGACATGAATATCCTCCGGGTAAAACTCAGAGACTAATTACCCGTTATAACTGGAATAAAGCCCGGTTCAATCATTAATTCAGCCCGTAAACATGACCATCCTGATCATCCTTTTTGCCATTGGGTTACAGGTATTCCTGACCGTTAAAAAGCTTAGCCCCTTTTTATCGCTCCTGATCGTGGCGATCGTGGCGGGACTGATGCTGGGGATGTCACCAGCCACCCTGGTGAAATCCATTGAAAAAGGAGTGGGCAGTACGCTGGGCGGACTGGCACTGATCCTTTGCCTGGGTGCAGTCCTGGGAAAAATCCTGGAAGCCAGCGGCGCTGCCGAGAAAATAGCGGTTACCCTGATTCACTTATTTGGAGAAAAATATATTCAATGGGCTATCCTGCTGACTGGTTTCCTGATCGGCATACCGCTTTATTACAATGCAGGCTTTGTGATCCTGGTGCCCCTGGTGTTCATGCTGGCCCGCAAGACCGGCCTGCCGCTGCTTTATATCGCTATCCCGATGGCGGCGTCGTTAAGCACCACCCATTGTTTCCTGCCTCCGCATCCGGGTCCTGTAGTACTGGTCAATGCCTTTAAAGCAAATACGGGCCTGGTATTACTATATGGGATCACCATCGCGGTGCCTGCGGTGATACTGGCCGGACCCTTATTGGGGAAATGGTTCAGAAAAGGGAAATCAGTTCTTACTGATACTATCACCCTGGCTGGTAAAACGAAGTCGGAGCTGCCAGCCGCCCTGCCTTCCTTTTTTATTGCCCTTTTACCCGTTTTAATGATCAGCCTGTCGGTTTTAGGCCAGCATTTCTTAACAGAAGGGTTACTCAAAAGAATCCTGCTCTTCCTGGGTGACTCCAATATCGCCCTGCTGCTGGCCGTATTGTGTGCCTTGTTCACGTTTGGTTACCTCAAAAATGTGAATATGGCCTCACAAATGAAATGGGTCAGTGAGGGCATTTCGGGCATTGCCATGATCTTACTGATCATTACTGCCGGAGGGGTTTTCAAACAGGTATTGCAGGACAGTGGCACCGGTGACTATATCGCTTCTTTCAGCAGCCGCTGGAATATGCCGCCTTTATTATTTGCCTGGGTGATCACCGCCCTGCTGCGGGTAACTATCGGTTCTGCCACCGTTGCCGGTATTACGGCAGCTGGAATTGTGTCGCCCCTGGTGGCTGCAGGGGCCGTTTCACCCGAACTGATGGTACTGGCCGTAGGCAGCGGCAGCGTATTTGGCTCGCATATCAATGATTCAGGTTTCTGGATGTTCAAGGAATTCTTTGGATTATCATTAAAACAAACATTTTTATCCTGGACACTGATGGAAACGATAATTTCGCTTACCGGGCTCGCCGGTGTGTTGATCTTAAACCAGTTTATTTAACTTACTAATCGTATATAATGTCAACTGCAAAAGCCTTTGCCGCACAGGATAAAACCAGTCCCTTAACCCCCTGGCAGTTTGAACGACGTGAACCAGGCCCCCATGATGTACAGATCGATATCCATTTCTGTGGAGTTTGTCACAGTGACCTTCACCAGGTGCGTGATGAATGGGGCGGATCCATCTATCCCATGGTACCCGGGCATGAGATCGTGGGTAAGGTAACCAAAGTGGGTTCTGCAGTTACAAAATTCAAAGTGGGTGAAACAGCCGCGGTCGGGGTAATGGTGGATAGTTGCCGTACCTGCAAGAACTGCGAGAAAAAAATGGAACAATATTGTGAGGAAGGGATGACCGGTACTTACAACGGTTATGAAAGAGATAAAAAAACAATGACCCAGGGTGGCTATTCCTCCATGATCGTAACTGATGAACGCTGGGTTTATCATGTGTCCGGTAAACTGGATATGGCGGGTACGGCTCCCCTGCTTTGCGCCGGAATCACTACTTACTCCCCGCTCCGTTTTGCCGGTGTGAAAAAGGGAATGAAAGTAGGTATTATCGGCTTAGGCGGATTAGGGCATATGGGCGTGAAGTTTGCCGTTTCATTCGGGGCAGAGGTCACCCTGATCAGCACTTCCCCTTCCAAACAAAAAGACGCGGAAAGGTTGGGCGCCCACCGGTTTTTGCTGAGTACGGATAAAGAAGCGATGAAACAATACAAAAGCTATTTTGATGTATTGCTGGATTGTATTTCCGCTAATCATAACTACGAAAAATACCTCAACCTGCTGGACCTTGAAGGAAAACTGATGGTGGTTGGACTGCCGGCTGAGAACCCGGAAGTAAGTCCTTTTGCCCTGATCACCAACCGACGCACCATCACCGGTTCAATGATCGGAGGTACTGAAGAAACCCAGGAAATGCTGGACTATTGTGCGGAACATAATATTGTATCAGATGTGGAAGTGATCCCGGTGCAACAGGTGAACGAAGCCTATGAGCGCATGCTGAAAAATGATGTTCGTTACCGTTTTGTACTGGACATGAAAACACTCTGAAAGTGATTTCAATACAATAAAAATGCCCGGATACATTCCGGGCATTTTTATTGTATGAATCGATGATGATTACTGTTTCAGTATCCTGAGATTCCGGGGTTCCATACTTTTTTGCCTGTCGGTTACCCGTGCAATATAAATACCCGGTTTCAGCCATTGAAGGTCCAGCGATTCACCTGGTGATACCTGTTCCCAGTTATGGAGCAGCCGCCCGGTATTGTCAAACAACCCGACACTGTATCTGGCTGTTAGATTACCTGAATAAAGACGGATCGTGTTCCCGGCCGGGTTAGGCCCCAGTTGTACACTATCCTTCTCTTTAACAATCACTTTCTCGACAGCAGAATATTTCCGCTGGCCGGAATATTGGATCATAGCCACCCTGTAAAAATTGACCCCGATAGAATAACCCGTGTGACTGAACGCATAGACCTCGTTCAGTTGATCAATTGTCTTTATCACTGTCCAGTCTGTACCATCCTGGCTATATTCCAGTTCATATCCTTTAAGCCCTCCTTCTTCCTTATTCTGCCAGTTAATGCTGACCGCCGTTCCTTGTAAAAAGGCATCAAAAGAAAATTTATTCTCCGCCAGTACATAATAAGGAATTGCACAGGACGTGAGGTCATCTCCATATCCATTGGGCAGCGTGCCAATATTGGTCAAAGGCAGGGAGGGATCCGTCATCAGGTATAACTGGTTATTTCCGGCCACACCGGGAGGAGTGGCATAAGAACCTGTAGACAGGTAGAGTTTACCGGCTGAATTGAAAGCAATACCTGTAATACTTACGCCGGCGGGAGTAGGTCTGGAAGCAAGGATCGTATCCACCACTACACTGGCAACAGCAGTTACGGGCAACGGGGCCTTGATGCGGTACAGGGCATAATTTGCCGCATTGGACACCACCATCCACAGATTTCCGTTCCCGTCAAAAGCCATATCCCCGGAATTCAGGTTCTTGATTTCGGCAACAACATGGTTGGTTTTATCCTTAAATGACTGTGTCAGTAATTTCCAGGTATTAGTGCCTACACTATAATAGTAGAAGGCCGGATTGGTACTGGGGTAACCCTGGGCTACTGTAGCACCCGGATAAATGGTGTAATAACCAAAACCATCCGCAGTCATGGCACCGGACCGGATTTTCTGTCCAGTGGGAATAATTGGAGCTGAGGGAATAGCGAGGGGCACTTTTGAACCCGTAAGCGGGTTATAGGAAACAAACTCTGTGGTACCCGAACCACATTGATTAAAAAAATAAAATAAACTGCTGACCGAACAAAAAGCGAGCCCGTTTGCATTGGCCGAAGTGGCTGCAGGACTGCCGATATTAACTGCACCGGCATTATGAAGGTTTATGCTCACGATCTGACCCGAGCCACTGCCGGTAATTGAATTCAGACCATACAGGGAATCTGTATTGTTTATACATAGCTGGGCCCGGCCACCATAGCCTCCCAGCAGGAGCACACACAGAAAGAGTATTTTAAAGGATGTTGATTTCATAAGGAAAGGATTTTCAGAATCCTGGTTTATTAATTATCTCTTTTTTGAAGGCTTTATTGGATCAGTATTGACTTTGTTCTCCTGTCCTGCCCGGATTCCAGTATCAGTACATAAATCCCTTTCGCTGTACCGGGTATATCCAGAGAAGCCGAATACTGTGCTTCATCCCCAATATTTATTTTTTTGTTTAAAAGGCTTACCCCGGCCGCATTGATCAGTTTCAACTGGTATGTACCGGGTACAAGTCCGTCGGCTGCAATGCTAAGCTGACCATTGGTAACAGGATTGGGTAATACCTGGAAACCGGCCCCGGCTGCACCACTGTTAACCACCACCACATTACTGTTCACGGTTCTCCCGCTGATATCAACTGCCCTGATACGATAACAGACTCTTTTGGATTGTACGCCATTATCAGCCCAGGTATACTGGCCAGATCTGTCTGATGCAAGTGTACCGGCTGTTTCAAAGTCAATACCATTAAATGAACGTAACACTTCATAAATGCTCACTTCTGTATCATCACTGTTTATCCAGTTCAGCGTGACGGTTGAACCATTTTTTTTCGCCGTAAAGGCCGTAAAATGAACCGGCAATGTAACCGGTAACGGGAACTCCATCACGGAAGCGGCCATCAGAATAGCGGCATACCCATGCGGATGTGCCGTTCCAGGGCAATCCACCGGTTGCAATGAAGCCTGCACATAATCGGCGGCTGTCAGCTGTACACTCATCGCAGGAGCAAAGTCATTGATTTTCGGATAGCCATCTCCGTTGATTGTTATTTTAGCATTTGTTGTGTTTTTAAGATAATCCCAGGCTTTCTGTGCCACAGGCAGGTATGAATTACTGATCCATCCACTGTCCACCGCTGTTTTCAGTGTATACACAAACATGGCACTTCCGGAAGTCTCCAGGTAGTTACCGGCAAGCCCGGTTCCCCTGTCTACCACCTGGTACCATAAACCGGTAGTGGCATCCTGGTAAGTTTGCATACCGATCGCCAGGTTGGAAAGCGCAGTCAGTAACTGTGCCCTTTTAGGATGTGCCGCCGGAACATATTTAAGAATATCCACCAATGCCATACTGAACCATCCCATTCCTCTTGACCAGACTTCGGATGAATTACCGGTTGTTGCATTCGCCCAGGCCTCTGTTTTGGTCGGGTTCCAGGCATGTTTAATCAGGTGCTTTACATTATCGTATAGCTGGTTATAGATATACAGTGTCTGGTTCACTGCTGTGTCAATCGCCGCATTATCACTGAACATCCTTCCGTATTTTGCCAGGAACGGATGCATCATATAAACCCCGTCAATAAGTATAATGTTATTATAGGATCCGTTGTTTTTATGCCAGAGAATATTGCCAGTGGCTGTTTTAGGATAAGTGGCAGATGCCCCGACAAATAAATTACGGATGGAAGTGGCGGCTGTCTTATACTTAATCAGGCCGGTCTTCTCATAAAGAAAAAGGCAGGAAATACCGGGGTGGGCTTTATCCAGGCTGATAACCGGTGTGGAAATCACTCCAGATGCGTTCACATAAGCATCAACATAGGCTTTAATATAATTCAGGTATTTAACTGAATCGGTTACATTATTGTACACCTTTTCCATCCCATGGGTGATAATCGTATTGGAATATTCCCAACCTTTAGAGGTCAGTGTGTTAATCGTTGGAGAATAACGGAAAATCATGGCATTCGAAAACTTTACAGCCCATGTGTTGTTGGGTGACTGGCCATTTACTATCAGCGTGAAGAAGAGCGAAAAAGCAATAAAACAACTTTTCATTTCAGGGTTAGATTTTAGCTTTAAAAAGGAATTGGATTTTGATACCTGCACAACGCAACCGATTGCAGAGATTTTCAAAGATGTAAAGAAATAAAATTCCCGGGACAATAACAATGTAAATACCCTTGCTGTCTGGTAAGTTATTTACTTAGAGAAAATACGTGTTTTCAAGTAACAGCCTTGTTCAACCCATTGATACTTACTCTTTACCTTTCTCGGAAATATCAATCAGCGATAAGTGGCTGAATTGCAAAAACATAAATAAATAAACTCAGGGAAGGATTCTATAACTTTTATATTTCACGGAAAACACGGGGATAGTAAATTAACGTAGTAATAAAACACAGGAGAAGGTATGAATCTGTTTACAAAACTTCCGGGGAATGAAATGGATAAATCACTCCGTCCAATGTACAGTAAAAATATCCGGTTAGTGTATCAGTGTCACCATTCCCCGCACCGTCTTCCTGGTGCCCCGGATCATATAGGTTGCCTGGTACACAAAGACGCCATTATCCACCCGCCTGCCGCCCATCATACCATCCCAGCCAGTCCTGATATCGGATGTAGTAAAAACCAATTGCCCCCAGCGGTTATACAGTTTCATATTGAAATCAGCCGGATGCAAATTCGTCTCCGGTTTGAACAAGTCATTCTTTCCATCACCGTTTGGCGTAAAGGCCGAAGGAAAATAAATATCACATAAGCCGGGTTTAATTTCAATCATATCCGTCTTTAAGCCACAAACTGTATTCGTGCTTACCCAATATTGCCCCAGCCTGCTCACCTCAATAGCAGGGGTGGTCTCCCCTGTACTCCATAAATAGCTGCTGAAGCTGCCGGGTGTAAGACGGAGGGTATCTCCCTCACAAAATACCTGATCAGGCCCCAGTGCCGGCTTAGGATATACCTTTATGGAAAGCTGAAGGACCCGCGTACTGTCACATCCATTAACCCCGGTAAAAATATCTGTATAAGTACCAGCCACCCCATATCCCTCAACAAATTCTCCTTCACATATTTCACGACTGATGCTTACCCATTTCTTTAATTTCACCGGCACAGTGGCCTGAAGGCTTGTATTTTTTATACAGGGCCCTGCTTCCACCTGGCTGATGAGCAGTTGCTGACTGGCAGAAATACCAGTTATCGCTATCAATGACTGGCCGGTTGCATCCAGTGTAATCCGAATCTGCGGGCCACCATTAATGGAACAGGTAATCAGGGAACCAGGGATTCCGGTCAGCCTGAAATGGGCATCAGCTCCTTCACATACCGGAGCATCAGCGATAATTAACGGAATGATCTGATCAGTGTACACCAGAACATTTCCATTGCCTGCGGCCCGGCAACCGTTGACATCTGTATAATTATATTGCACGGAATAATTTCCGGGTGTTAACCCGGTTGCATCAAAAATGCCATTTGCTGAAACAGGTCCACCCGTCCAGCTGCCACCGGCTGGTGTGGCCGTTAATTGTACGCCGGATCCCCGGCATACAACTGCATCAGGAATACCCAGTACCGGTAACGGATTCACTGTTACGCTGGCAGAAGACAGGTTGCTGCAGGTATGTATATCAGTATATGAATAGCTGACCGGGTAGATACCGGCCGCTAATCCGGTAGCATTAAAAACACCGGTAGATGAAATATAAGTACCGGACCAGTTGCCTCCGGCCGGAGTCGCCTGCAGCTGAACAAAACTGCCTGAGCAAACGACTCCATCACCGGTTTGTACCACCGGTAATGCATATACCTCCACCTGGGCACCTGCATGGTTATTACAACCCCATTGATTGGAATAATTGTATTGCACCGTGTGCATCCCCGGTGCCGCTGTGGCAGCATTGAAAAGACCGCTTGAAGAAATATGTGTGCCTGCCCAGCTCCCTCCTGCCGGGCTGGCGGTTAACTGCAGACTTGTTCCGGAACAAAGGGCCCCGCCTGTAGCCATAACAACCGGTATGGGCCTTACCAATACCGTACTCACCACGCTGATATCTTTCCCGCAGGCGCCATCATTCACCTGCAGCAACTGTAAGGTCTGATCCGCTGTAATGGCTGGAATAGTGATTGTTGCTGTACCGGTTGTATTCACAATCAGTTCCTGGACCGGGCCGCTGTTCAGTGTATATTGAATATGATAACCGGGTATGCTTGAAATGGTGAATACGGCATCCGACCCGATGCAGGCATTATTATTTGATAGCAGTACCGGTGTCGCAATTACCGGTACATTAATGACAAAACTCACAGACTCTGCCTGTCCGCAGTTATTGGTATAACTACAGGTATAGGTACCACTGGCCGTGGCGGTGTAGCTTGCCGTATTACTGGTGGAGCCGTTGGATGTCCATGAATAGCCGGTCCCATTCGACGGGGCTGAAAGGGTGAAAGCAGCGCCTTCGCAGTAGGTGAATGTATTGGTATACGCTGTCACTTTCATCTGCTGCAGGTTTGACAAGGCCCCGGTACTCCCGGCCACCGACCAGTAAACCATGGTGGAATTGGCGAACTCATCTGTTATATGATTACGGGTTGAACTGCCACGCAACTGGCCATCATAGTAAAGTGTTATCCGCTGACTGACCGGAGTGAGGTATTCCCATTGCAACTGAATGTTATGCCAGAGTCCGTCTTCCACATTCGGGCAGATATCGGTCAGGCAAACGGGTGTGGTCTGGGCATCCATGATCAGTCCGGCATTGGTCATATTGCCATTGGCATAGATAGCAGTATGATCGGAAGCAATATCATCCGGAAGTCCATTAAAGTAAGTATCAAATTCAACGATCAGCGAATTCGGAATGCCCCTCACTCCCAACCCGCCTCCAACTGCAAGCACCGGACTGCAGGACCTGGAAAACATAAATGCCATCCCATCTGCCCCGGCATCATCCTTTGTCCCGAAACTGAGCTGAAAGTTTAAAGTAAAACTGGAGGTCAGGTCAAGACTGTAATAATTGGTCACCATCCCGGCCTGCCCGGTTGCATCCGCAGTGATGCGGTAAACACCAGCAGCTGTCTGCGCGGCTGATCCCTGTAACCTGAATTGCTGACCGTTTCCGGAGAGGGCGCTGAAAGCAAAAAGGAAAAAAGCAGTCAGAAATTTCGGAAACTTGATCATACGGGGTGAAAAATAATTATGGGAGCCCGACAAAGTAAAGGCAATTCATGGCAGTGGCAAAATTTCCCAGTCTGAAATCCCCCCATGATTATGGGCTGTACTTTCCATTTTCATGTACAAAAGGAAGTTCAAAGCCGGTATGTTTTTTATTGAGTACCAGGCTTTAGACAATATTAACTCAGGGATAAGCTTAAATGAGTTAAATTTGTTCTCCCTAACGGGGGCGCTTGGTATTGACAGCGTAGCTCTTTGGAAGTGTAAGCATGTACTGCGTTGCGTAATTAGCAGTTTAATCTGAATACGAAAAACTCAAATGGCAATACACAGTATGCCATGGCTGCCTAATCAGTGATTAAGTAGTCATTAGGGCCGCCGGGCCGGTTGATCTGTTACCATGCCCCGCCGCCGACTCAAAAACAAAACAGGTTGCTGCAACCTCAGGCTGTGCCGGTTGCTTAAGACTATCCAGCTAAGGAATTAATCGGTTGTTCATTCCCAGTTGATTCCCGAAAACCCAAAATGAAATAAACATGTAGAAAGCTTTTGGAGAATATGTTTGGACACCGGTTCGAGTCCGGTCACCT
>CAZFLL010000020.1:0-15613 GCA_964519865.1 uncultured Chitinophaga sp.
CCGCTTTTTACTTCAGTCACATCACCACAGCCAATTATACCCCAGTTGATCATGATTGGTTCCGTCAGGATTTTGTTGATGGCTAAAATTAACTCATTCAATTGTAATATGTCGATTGTTCGGAGTGATTTCAGGCGGCCTACCTGTACTTCCACATCGCCTGGTAATATTCATAAATTTTGTGTGAAAGATCATAATTGCCAAACTCTTCGGTCAGTTTACTGAATATGATCAGGCGATCATAGGTTTCGGGGTTATATTGTTTCTTCGGCGTTTTGGATAAATTATAAGAACCGGTGATTTCGTTATAAAAGAAATCAAGCAATGGTTGTTGTTTGTTTTTAAAGGCGGCCCGCAGTACTTTTTGCCCGGCTACCTCATCCGCGAAAAACTCCAGGGTGCCCCATTTCACATTTTTTATCAGGTCAATAGCGGTCTGCGGGCTTTGAAGGGCCAGGTAAACAAGCGCCTTTTCAGTGGTAGCGGCTTTTTCATTACTAACCCGGTTGCCGGCGATCAGGTACAGTACTTCCGCTTTATTGTTCAGGGCAGTAGCCATGGCATTGAGTTCAGGAAGATAATAATCGGAGTACATGATTGTATAATCCGGCAGGGCGATTTTGAACCACTTAAAAGCCAGGTCATATTCTTTCAGGTGGCACATCAGTACCCATAGCATATCCGGTGCAGCAGTGGCATTTTCGGTATGCCCGGTTTCATCAATGATTTTTACCAGTTCCTTTTCCAATTCTTTATCCAGGGTCAGGTCTTCCGTCTCTTTCCGTCCTTTGTTTTCCACATGATTGCGGAGACTGCTGTAAGCGTATTTGAAACTGTTTTTTAAATACGCGTTTTTGTAATACGGTTCTGTGGTCTTCGCCGCCATTTCATTATAAGTAAGCGCCAAAATCCATTCCAGCAGGAACTGGTTGTATTTTACGAGTTTTTCCCGTGGGTGGTCTTTCCAGGTGGTTTTCAGGGCTTCATTATTCAGGTCATTCAGGTAAAGGAGTTCCCGGTCATAAAAGGGATGCCGGGTCAGGGTATCCGTCATGGCGAAAGCCAATTGCTGTATACTGCGGCAGTAGTTCTGTTGTTGCTTTACCCAGGCATCCCCGGTCAGGAATTTATTATCCAGGAAATCAATACCGGGTAACATAAACAACCGTTGCTGATGGGCATTCAGCAGCAGGGATTTTTCTTCTTCTTTTGTATCGTCCTGGAGACTGTTTAACGTGATACCTGATAAGAGGGAATAGGAATACGCAATAATTTTCTCTGTATAAGATGCATAATCGGTGCCCGAAAAGACCCGGGTCATACTGGCGGAAAGCACCCGTTGTTTCAATTCGTCTTTCAGCAGGGCTGCCCGGATGGAATTTTCACTCACCCTGCCTGTTTTGCTAAGGTTAAGTGCCTGGTCAAACAGTTCTTTCATTTTTCCTTTAAAAAACTCCTGATTGGTTTCATTCACCAGCAGGCAGGCCATCGGGTCCGTGTAGCCCAGGGTTGTCATCATGTCTTTTTTCACATCGTAATCGCCGAGCAGCTGGGTATAAATAATATTATTGATCACCAGTACCATGAGCCCAAAGCCTTCGATATACACTTCTTTTATATTCAGCCCTTTTCCTTTTTTAAGGACAGTGACTATTCCTCTTTTCTGCACACCGGAAAAAATGGTATCACCTGCGTGGGAACTGCATTTTAGTTCAATGCCCGTTTCAGGATCGGTATATACCCATTCTATATCAGCTTCACTGGCCAACACACGGCTGCCTGAATTCAGTTGACGGGTCTGACCGTTAGCCGTCAGGTAATATTCCTCCGAGGTAAGTTTGTTTTTTACGGTGAGCAGCCGTTCTGTATTGCGCTTGTTCTTCCAGGTACTGACCCGGATGAATTCTTCAGGCCCCAGGCGCATATGCTGCAGGCTGAAGTCATATTCGGGTGAAAATGAAAAATCCTTTTCGCTGATCCTTTTTTTGTAATAGCAGCTGTTGCCAAAGGGAGATATGAACAGCGGGTTATTGGCGAGGCAGTCGGATCCGAAAACGAATATCAGTGAAATGACCAGGCAGCTTTTTACGGAGCTGATAATAGAAGGCTTCATGTTGTACAGGTTATTTTCCGTTTAATATAAAGTACGATAATTTTTGGGTTGCCGGAAATACCCTGGGGAGGGTAGGGGGATGGTCGGCCTTACGCCATCCGGAATAAAGAACTGTGCGTTGTCCCCCGTCTGGCGGGGGAAGTGGGTCAATTATAACGAACTTATCTGAGTGGGGTGGACAAAAGAAAACCTTCTTTCATCCCCTCATTTCCAGGGACATCCCTGGCGATAGCTTTGATGCGGCTACCTTCGGGAAAACTGTTATCCATCTGTACCGTATAGGTCCAGCAGATCCCGTCGATTTGCTGAACTGCATTACCCGCTTCCAGTAACGATCCGCTGGCATCATAGATTTCAACCCAGACTGATACTACCCGGAAATCATCGACTGCGCAGATCAGTAGTGTGCTGCCGGCTAAGCCATTGTAGTTACTGGTATCAATCTTTTTCACCTCCGGCGGTGACAGGAAATCCGCCAGTGCCCTGGTGTAAAGATTTTGACGGGGATGAAGGGCCGCTGTATAAGCGGCTGCGAGTGCCGGGTCAGTGTTTGACAGGATGGCTTTTCCATAGCGGGAAGCCATGAAGAATTTATCCCGTATTACCGTCTGGGCCGGTGTTGGCGGACCGGGTCTTTTCCGGGGGGCCTTTGCTACGATTATTTTGCCAGCCCACTCGCGGAAAACGAGTTCTTTACCGATCGATCCTTTCAGTTTACCGGTAATGAGGCTGTTGTTTGCATGTGCCATTAGTTTGTTTTTTAAGTTTTGTTTAGTTGATAAAAGCTATTCTTTTTCCCTGATAAGGACATTGGATCAGTAATGAGTAATCAGTAATGAGTAAAAGAGGGAAAAACTTTACAATTTTGTACAGGTCTTATGCTGTAGAGAATTTTCCCGAGCTACTCATTACTCATTTCCCCCTGATCAGTGCAACAAAACTAAATTCACGGGCTGCCACCAAATCAAAAAATGTGACGGGCTTCGATAAAACCTGTGACGGTCTTCGGAAAAACCTGGGACGTTTGGTAATTTCTCCCTGAAAAATGGCGGCTTTCTCCTATGAAAAGGCTTCTTTTTTATACCATATAAGGCGGATCTGGCAAATCCGAAACCCTGTTTTTTCAGCATTCCTGTCTCCTTATTGCTTTCACACATGAGTCACACATGAATCACTCATGAACCCTCAGGGGCAGGGCTGAATCAGGGTACTATTAGGGCTGAGTAGAGATTAGTGAGAGGCGAGACTGCCTGCCGGGAAAGGCAGGTTAAGGAACATATAGCGGGGGTTCAGGCTGATTTTACTATAGCTTAAAAACAGAGAAATATAAGGCTATTAAAAAAAATAAGTAAGCCCGAAGTGCTGGTATTATTATAGAAAACAGATCAGGGAAAAGCGATAAACCCCAAAGGGGTGACATGATTGCCCGGCACCAGGCAGTATTTCTTTTTTGAGGGTTCAAAAATCTTATGATTTCAGCAAATCTGTTATCAACTCAATCTTCTGCTCAATATAATTGCTCACAGTCACCGGATTTGACTCAGATTTTTTAAAACCATAAATGTCAAGAGTGCAACCGGAGCAGTGGCTGTCAATATCATTGGTTTTACCGCATTCACAGGTCCAGACTTCTTTTTCTTTGGAAGAGAGTAACTGTTTTTTAGTAGAACGTGTTCCTTTTTCGGTAAAAGTTGTTTTTATATAATTGTTGATTGCCTGTAAATCTTCTTTATCCTGTATATTATAAAATGATTTGTCAAAAGCGGCAATTTTAACCCCTCTCTTTTGCACTGTAAAGTCTGAATTTTTAATCAGCTCCATACATCTTCTATAGTCGAATAAATTCAGGTTTTTAATAATTTCAGAAATACGTTGTAAGACCAATTCATCGGTTCCAGTTTGGATTGTATGGTAGAGAGCATTCATTTTCTTTTCTTCGGGTAATCCTTCAATAAACCTTACTAGCGATTTAGTAAATTTTTCTGATGTACCAGGTACAGTGTAATCTGATCCGATTGCCTTAGAAAGTTTTTTGGTCAGGAATGGGAAGACTTCATCTACCTGGTTTGTAGTTAAAAAGTCCCAGATATCTTCTTTAAGATCCAGGGTCTCGGAGTTGGCCATTTCAATCAGTTGTTTCTTTTTACGCAGGATGCTGATTCTTTCTGCACTTACATTTTCGAGTTTAGTAACTTGAGCCTGTGTGGTAGGTTCAAGTGATTTACTGAAGTCAACAACAGATGCTGTGCCAACAGCGGTGAGCATAAACATTGATTTTCCTTTACCCGAGATTTCATCCATATCTATTTGTAGTCCAAGCACACAATTTGCTCCGATTTCATGTGCAGCTATTTTGATTTCTTCAATGGCATCATTATAAACCGCTGTAAGTTGCCGTTGGTAGGTATTTGATCGGCCACCAAAAAAATCTGTTAAACCTCCCAGAAAGTCACTAAATACATTAGTACCCGCCACCACATGTGCAGAAACTGGTTTCAAATAACGTTTGATTGTTAGGCCATCAAAAGAGGCAGTTGTAATTACTAATACATCTTTAGGGCTTGCCATGGCAATGTTTGTTTATTGGAAAGAATATTGTATAAAATTAGACATCTTCTTATAATTTCTTACTTGTTTAACCATTTGCCGACTTTTTTCGACAGGTATCTTTGCACAGACGAATATATATAGTGAAGCGTCCTGCAATGAAAGGATTTTAATTAAAAGATAAATGAAACGAATGGTATTTCATAATTTACTATTAGTAGATAGAGTATAAACAGGATTGGGTGAGAATTAAAACAAAAAAATGAGTCGGATTAAATTGGAAAATTATATGTGTTTTCAAAGTATGTTTTATAAAATATTCTTGAAACAAATATTCGTTCAGCAGTGTTAGTATTATACATTCTATTTGTAACTTTTATTATTACAGATTCTTCAGAAACATTTTCAGGGAAACCAATATTGTTTTTTGCAAATGAGATAATTGATAAATTTATATTTGGAAAGATTTTTAGAAAATTAAAAGATTCGTTTATTTTTAATATATTATCCTTCAAATCCGACTGCGACTCAATTGCGTCATTAATATATTTACTATGAAGGTTTACTAATGAAATTCCAAGTAGTGTGGATTCTGTAAAATCAGGTTGTTCAATGTGCAGCCTATAAAAAACACTTCTTAATAAAGTAGTATCGCATTCTGTTTTAGCTAAAAAATCTTCTATTATTAAGAGAAAATAATCTGTTGGCTCTGAGGAAAGTGTTATTGCTAAGGCTATTTCTGATGGAATTCTTGCAAGGTTGCTTAAATCTGGTAATTTTGGGAGCCTGACTAAATACTCGGCAGCTAAATACTCTTGAAATGATTTATGTGCAAACTCATATTTATCGAAACCCGTCTGTGTAATCAGCCCATTATGAATTTGAATTTCTTTTATTACTTCAGGCATTTGTGAAATTGGCAAATTGAATTTACTATGTAAATTATTGTAGCATTTTTTTAAATCGTCATTTTTAAATTGGTTTTTATTTAGGTAAAAGCTTAATTCAAAAGCTAGATTTTCAAGAAACTCTTTTTTTCTATCTGCATCAAATCCACTAAATTTTGATATTCGATTAATTTGATTTTCAGCATTCCATTCAACAATTAATAAAAAAACTATTTTTCGATATATCGATCTCGATTTTTCTGGAATTTTACCTTCATTTTCATATATGGCACACAAATGTGAAAGAGTTAATGGCCTAGCTGCGGCATCAAATACAGAAGAATTTGATAACTGATTCATGAATTCCGCTACATTTTCTATACCAAGCCATTTTGTTGCAAAATCTCGAATTTGAGGTTCTTTTAATGAACATATTTCAAAGCTTTGAGTATTGTCAATGTGAAACGTGTCGTCGCCCTTTCTTGTTGTTAAAATGAATCTTGATTTATTGGAGCTAAGAGATATTTCATTAATGTTTTTAATTACATTCAATCTTGTAATTTCGTCTGCTACTTCATCAAGGCCATCAAGAATTAATAAAATATTGTATTCATTTAGCAATTGAATTGCAATTTTTCTCTTATAATAGTTTACTTGTTTTTTGTCATCCTCAATATTTTCACATTTTGTTCTGTTTTCAATAATGATTCCAAAAGTGTTTAAAATATACTCAAATAGGGGTATTGATTTATTGTTTAAAATATCATCCTCTCGAAGACGTATTAATAATGGGAAAGCTATTTTTCTTAAATAATCCTCATCTGTAAGTAATTGTTGACAAATCGATTTTATTGTAGTGGTTTTGCCAGAACCAGGTGCTCCAATTAGTATTATATTGTTATTTGAAGTTTGTATGACAGATTCAATTATTTTAGAAGCAAAAGTTGCTTGGTTTTCTACTTCGTGGGTTATATCTGAATCCCTTGGTCTTACTAAAACGTCTAAAGGAATATAAACAGAAAATAATGATTTTGGTTTGCTTAGCTCTTTAAAAGAAATTTCAGAAGTAAATCTATTAACTTTATGTATGTGTTGCGTAAGTGACTCCTCAAAAAAGGACTTATCTGTAATTAGTACTTTATTTTTTTCTTTTTTGATTGATTTTCCTACGAGTTTAAAGATTTCTTCAGCTACTAATTTTGCTGTTTCTAATAATACTTCGAGTGCCATATTGTTAATTGAAACTTGATAATTCTGATTAGATATTTAACTAAGTTACTTGTTAGATCCTTTTTTCTATATACCCCTTTTATGGTATCTCATCCTGCTGCTCCCCGCTAAAACCCGCAAAAAACCCTGCCGAAGCAGGGCCTATGTACTATTTTTCGTGTAAATATTTTGATTTAGTTAATCAGCATTAACTAACTAGCACCTTCTCCCATTTCCCCAGCCACTCTTCGGAGATAGTTGCTCCAAGCCCGATAGCCTCCGGCACTTCCACCACGCCGTTCTCCTTATACACGATTCCACCCGTTACCGGATCTTCCCTTAGCATCAACGCCGTATCAAAATCAAAGTGCACAATATTCGGGGACGACAGGGCGAAATGAGCAAAAGCGGTCATGGCTAAACGGGATTCAATCATAGCACCAACCTGCAGATGCAGACCGGCGGCTTCGGCCAGGCGGGCCATTTTGAGGGCTTTGAAAATGCCACCGGATTTGCCGAGCTTGATATTGAAATAGTCACAGGCATCCAGCGCAATCAGCCGTTCGGCATCGTGGTCATCCCCGCAACATTCATCAGCCATAATGGGAATGGGACTTTCTTTCTTCACCCGGGGCAATGAGAGATAGTTCCACCGTGCAATGGGCTCTTCACAGTGCTGGATATCGAGGGGTGCGAGGGCTTTTAAGGTTTCAATAGCTTCCTCCACACCCCAGCCCTGGTTGGCATCAATACGTAAGGGAATGGCCGGACCAACGGCCGCCCGGATGGCTTTCATCCGCACCACATCTTTCTTGCCATCCTTACCCAATTTTACTTTAATGGCGGGATAACCCTGGGAGAGAATCTTCAGTGCCTGTACGGCCATGACTTCGGGCTCAGCCAGGCTCACCGTATAATCGGTGATGATGGTCTTGTCGTTCTTGCCACCGATGAACTTATATAGTGGAACACCTGCATGCTGACTGGCAATATCATATAGCGCAATATCAAATGCACTCTTGATACTGCCATTGGCATAGATGATACTGTCCATCAGTTTTACCGCGCCTTCAATATCGAGTGCATTGTGCCCGATCAGGGCTTTCGCAAATAATTCGCCCACCACCATACAGGTTTCCTGGCTCTCGCCGTTGATAGGCATATAGGGACTGCATTCCCCAAATCCAATGATACCTTCTTTCGTGTGGATACGCACCAATACATTGTCAGCCGTATAATCCGTGCCCAGCGACGTGATAAAGGGCTCGATGAGGGGAATGGATAATTTATACAGTTCAATTTGCTGGATAGTGATAGTGGCACTCATAACAGTAGATTAAAATAAGATCCGCAGTCCGCCGCAGACCAGCGCCGTAAAGGGCGCGTTATCGTTGACTAATAAATAAGGACTCGGGTAATCACTGCTGGGTACAGATACCCGTCCCTCGGTATAAAAATAAAAATCGGCCCCCAGGCATTTCTCCCAGCCAAGGGCCAGGTTCAGTGTGAGCCTTTTGAAATTAGCATTGCCGGATCGCACAGGCATATAATAAGCGGCCGTATCAATCACCCGGTTATGGGCATTGTCGACCCAACCCATCAGTAAACCAAAGCCGGCCTTGGTATATAATCCCCAGCCTTTCTCAATCGTAGGTGTTCCTTTGAGATAATGTTTCCAGTCCACCGAGAACATCCGTATCCGCATCTTACCCCGGTTGCTATACTGGATCTTCTGCGGCACCGTACCGGGATCAAGGGCCGTCGCATCCAGCAGATTTCCATACTTGCCAGCCGTGCAGTAACCAAAACTAATCTGCACGCCCTGTTTCTCCGACAGATGAAAATCCGTGATGATAGTATGATTCAACGCCGTAAACCGCTGTCCCTTGGGAAAATTATGAACCAGTCCCAGGTCAGTGCCGACAGAGAAGGAGGGGTATTGGGAAAAGGCACTGGCCGAAAGGACCAGGCAACTAAGTAATATGATGAGTTTATACTTCAAGGGGTTAAAAAGCAGGTAAATGTAGGTAAAATATGGTTGACTGGTTAACAGGTTAAAAGGTTGGAAGGGGTGGGGGCAGGCTTCACCCCGGAGCAAAAAAAAGCGGGTGACTATCATCAGCCACCCGCTTTATCCCTCCTTCGTCGGGATGACAAGGAGTCCTCAGAAGATTACTTCATCAGCTTCAATTCTTTAATAATATTCGTTCCGCCGCCCAGCTTATCTATACACCACAACACGTACCGGATATCCACACAGATGGTACGATTGAGGTCTTTGTCGAAAGCCAACTTATGGCTCAGGGCTTCGTAGTTGCCATCGAAAGCCAGGCCAATCAGTTCGCCGCGGCCATTGATCACGGGTGAACCGGAGTTACCACCGGTGATATCATTGGTGGTGATGAAACCGATCACCAGGTCCTTGCGGGCGGGATCCATATACTGTCCGAAGTCTTTTTTCTTTAATAACTCGATCTGGTTGGCCGGCAGGTCGAATTCATAATCCCCGGGTTTATATTTTTCCAGTAAACCTTTGGAAGTGGTTACATAATCATAGAAGACCGCGTCACGGGGACGATAGGATTTCACATTGCCATAGCTCACACGCATGGTGAATGTGGCATCGGGATACATCATCTTCGCTTTTACGGGATCCATTTCCATTACGCCTTTCAGGTAGAGACGGCCAAACTCCGCATTCTTCGCATTGAACTGCTGGGAGAAAGGCGCGTATTTGGTGTTATAGTTTACAAGGAAAGCACTGGCATAAGCGAAGGCCAGGTCTGACTGCAGGGTGACGGCATCCGGATTGGCCACAAAGGCATTCCATTTAGCATCATCGAAGATCATGGTCTTGCTGAATACATCAGCGGCATATTTTTTATAAGTCGCGTCATCATCCAGGGCGCCATAACTGTTTTTCAATGTACCATAGAAACCAAGCGGGTGCTGTTGTTTGTCCACGTTTTCGTAGAACATACGGGTGACGGCCGCCAGGATATTCTGGTCGGAAACTTTATTTTCCTCTTTCAGGAAATTAGCACGCTGGGTATTGGCTGCTTCCACGGCTTTGGCAATATCCGCTTTGGAAGAACCGGTTTTTACCATGGCGGCTTCCACCTGCATCAGTGAACCGGCAAAAGCGATCAGCGGGGAACCCATCACACCTTCAATAATATAAACACGGTGTTTGGAATAAGGTCTCCACGCATCATAGGCTTTACCCCAATCGGCAAACAGATTCTCATATTCAGGTTTGCCTTTGGCCCAGGTATTGAATTTTACTTCAGCCGCTTCTTTTTGTCCGAATACATCGTATTTCAACAGCTGCTTGGTTTCACCATCAAAGAATTTCCAGTAGTTGGCGATACCGGCATAGCTGGAAGCCAGCTGCAGCTTAACAGCCGGGTCTTTCTTCATTTCATCAAACATATATTTCAGCCGTACATCACGCAGACTCACCAGGGTGGGATTGTTGATATCGGTTGCTATTTTGATACCATAAGAACTTTCATAACGGTTGGTGCCTCCGGGATAACCCCAGATCATGGAGAAGTCGCCGTCTTTCAGCGGACGTAAAGAAACAGGCAGGTACCATTTGGGTTTCATGGGTTTGTTTTCGGAAGCGTATTTGGCGGGTTTGCCATCAGCAGAAGTGTACACCCGGAAAATGGAGAAGTCACCGGTATGACGGGGCCATTCCCAGTTGTCGGTATCCCCGCCGAATTTACCTACGCTCTCAGGTGGTGCACCTACGAGACGGATATCGGTATAACGCTGATACACGAAGGCGAGAAACTGGTTGCCTTTAAAGAGCGGGCTAACCCTTGTTTCAATACTCTGTGCACCATCACTCATTCTTTTATTGATGGCATTGAGTACCTGGCCTTGTTTGGCCACGCGCTCGGCACCACTGAGTCCCTGCAGGGAATCCATCACTTCTTTTGTTACATCATCGATACGTACGAGGAACTGTACACTGAGGTTGGTCGGGATCTCTTCACCTTTATTGCGGGCATAAAAACCATTCTGCAGGTAGTTATGTTCCATATTACTGGCAGAAGCAATCGCATTGTAACCGCAGTGGTGGTTGGTAAAGATCAGTCCTTCGGCACTCACGATCTCGCCGGTACAGCCACCGCCGAAAATAATGATCGCGTCTTTGAGTGAAGCTTTGTTGATGTTATAAAGCTGGTCCTTGGTGAGTTTGAGGCCTTTTTTCACCATATCATTATAAACCTGCTGTCCTAATAACAGGGGCAGCCACATTCCTTCATCGGCCATTGACTTCAGGGCCAGGGCAAGGAATAGTACAATCGTCAGGAAAATCTTCTTCATACTTGTGATTTTAGGGGGCAAACCTACAGAAAAAGGGTTTCCCGGCAACTGACTTTCATCTGAATCGAGTATTTTGGGGGGCAATAACTGCTTATGCAAATGAAACGCCTGATCATCGCCGTGCTGGCTGCCAGTGCCCTGCTGAATTCCTGCGGAAAGAAAGATACGACCCCCGACCCGCCCCCCAACCCGGTGGTACCGGGCTGCGCGACGGGAACGGCCCCGGCGAATGGCAGTTTTGTAACCAGTACCAGTATCTCCCTCAACTGGAATTCCGTAGCCACGGCCAGCAGTTATGATATCTACCTGGGCACCACGGCTGTTCCGGCCACCGTGATTGCCTCCAATGTAACCGGTACCAGTTATACCTATACCATTCCGGCCACACCCAATACAACCTATTACTGGTATGCCCTGCCGAAAAATTCAGGTGGTTCTGCCACCGGTTGCACCGGCACCATACAGTCTTTTACCTATATCGTGATCACAGCCCCATCCTCACTGGGTTATTATGTGGTGGGCTACCTGCCCAATTATCGCCTGCTGTCTGATATACCGGATGTAAAATTCCGGATGACCAATGTCGTTATCTACGCGTTTTATGCAGTCAACGGATCGGGCACCCTGACGGCCCCGTCTTCAGGTACCACGCTGGCCGATGCAGTCACCAAGTCAAGGGCTAATAATGCGAAAATCCTGCTTGGTATCAATGATGGTACCGGGGATGGTAAGACCAATTTTAAGAATATGGCATCCACCGCGGCAGGCCGGACTAATTTTATAAAAAGTATCATGACCGTGGTAAGGGCCAATAACCTGGATGGAGTGGATATGGACTGGGAATATCCCACCACATCCGATGGCACGGATATCACATTCACTGCCCTGATGAAGGAATTATCAGATACGCTGCACCGTGATGGCCGCTATTATTTATCTGCGGCGATCACGGCTGGTAAATATGCCGGCGGGGCCAGGGATGCGATTAAAAATGAGATCTTTCCTTACGTGGATTTCTTCAATATCATGGCTTATGATGATTTCAGCACCACTACACCTTACCGTCATCACAGCGATTACACCCTGGCCACCGTTTGCCTCAACTACTGGCTGACCACCCGCGGTATGCCGGCCGGCAAGGCCATCCTTGGTATACCGGCTTATGGCCGTCCCTCCGGTATTACCCAAACCAATACAGTACTTACTTATAAAGGCATTTTAGCCCAGGCGGGTAACCCGCAGCTCGACTCGGCCATCGTCACCGCCGGCGGTTTTACCAACTACACTATCTATTATAACGGCCAGTATACCACCAAGCGCAAGGCCAAACTGGCCAAGGATATTGCTGGGGGCGTAATGTTCTGGGAAAAGGGGCAGGATGCCATGGATAATAATTCGTTGCTGAAGGCAGCCTGTGATACTATTGGTAGAATTTATTAGGAGGCTTGATGATTCTTTTTAAAAAAATTCAGGAACCAAAGATGCCAAGATGCCGAAAGAAGAACCAAGATGCCAAGACGCCAAGATCCAAAGAAGCATCAAGATTCAAATTCCAAAAGCCTCCTAAGAGGGGTTGTTTGGATATTGTTTGTTTAGTTGATTAACCTGGCATCACTTTTCTTACTGTCTGGTTGAAACTGTTTTCTATTATTTCTTCATCCTACTTTTTGTCTTGAAACAAAAAGTAGGCAAAAAATTCAAGGAAAATCGATCCGGAACAGTCTTGAAAGAGGAAAATTTCCTTGCCCGATTTTCCGGGCGAACAGTCATTAAAGTGGTAAATTAAAGCGGGACGCTCAAGCTGCGTGTTATTCGACGACCATGCATGCGCTGTATTCCGCCTTGTTTTCTTTAAAGCAGAAAAATTCTAAAGCCAGGGCGGAATAAGGCGCTATACCCTCACTATAGTCTCTAAGATTCTAAGAAGATTTGCTGTTTCCCTGTAATGCCTTTAACCGGAAACTTCCCAATATTAGGGTTGGCAGTTGGATGATCCTGCCCTCTCCTAAAGCCTGCCTGTCCGGTAGGCAGGGAGAGGGCGAACGAAATCTTTCAGGCGAACGAAATGATTCTTGGGTGAGGTTTTGAAAAGGCTATAAAGCACCAATATCCAACCAACTCTCCTCAGGAGGCTTTTGGAATTTGAACCTTGATGTTTCTTTGGATCTTGGTGTCTTGGCATCTTGGTTCTTATTCCTCAGGTATCATTTGTATCCTGTCCAGACCCTCGTTTCCTTATTAAACAACCAGTACAACCCGTTGGCATAACTGAAATTCAGGTTTTCATACGCGGCAGCTCCTGTCGGCAGGGTTAACGTGCGGGTCATATTGCCGGTGGCAATATTGTATAATTCGATCTGGCTTTCCATATAATTAAGCAAACCGAGTTCGGCACCTTTGATGCCGGTATAAATAACGGTCGAGGCATTGTAATCCTCTATCACATCATAATTATCACTCGTCCCGTCGTCATCATCTGCGGTTACTCCCAGGGTCAGCATGATCTCATCTTTTACCGTGGCGTCTTTTGTGCCATACACTGAAATATTCCCGTCTTCGTTGAAGAAATAAACATCCTTGGCTAATGGGTTCAGGGCGCCAACGGATTGCTCGGTCGGCTGGTTATTACCACCAAACAGGTCCTTTACACCGGAAGGGAATCCTTTAGCATTAAGCGTATACTGGATCCAGCCATCATCATTATAGCCGTTGGCCTGGAGGGATTTGGTGGCCGGATTATACCAGAGGCCTCTTACATCAAACATCGTGGTCAGGTCATCTGGCGACAGACGTTTGCCTTTGATATCATATACACCCATCGGGAAACTGATATTCCCCGCCATAGCGGCATAATATTTTTTCTGAATAGGGTGCCAGGCCACCGCGGCTCCATTGGCCCCGCCTTCACCCACTATTTCAAGTTTCAATACTTCCTTTAAAACAGAATTTTTAGCCTGTGCATGGGCCGTAAAGGCCAGTGTCAGTATGGACACACTTAAGAAGAGTACTCTTTTCATATTTGGTCGAATTTAGCTTTAAAGATAAAGTGGGGATAGGGTGCTGTATATACCCGTAACAGGGTATTATTCGACCGGTTGATTCAGTGTACTCCAGAGCAGGTCCTTGAGTTCAGTCAGTCCTTTATTGGTGATCGAAGAAATAAAGACATGCGGCACGTTTTCCGGCAGTTCTTTCTCAATAGCCTGTTTTAATTCATCATCCAGCATATCGCTCTTGCTGATGGCAATGATGAATTGCTTGTGGAGGAGTTCGGGATTATATTGTTCTAATTCATTCACCAGAATGTCATATTCTTTTTTATGATCATCGCAGTCGGCCGGAATCAGGAACAACAGCACAGAGTTGCGTTCAATATGCCGGAGAAAACGATGTCCCAGTCCCTTGCCTTCGGCCGCCCCTTCAATAATCCCGGGCAGGTCGGCAATGCAGAAGCTCTTACCATCGCGGTATTCCACCATTCCCAGGTTGGGCACCAGGGTGGTAAAGGCATAATTGGCAATCTTAGGTTTGGCAGCCGTGATCACAGAGAGCAGGGTAGACTTGCCCGCATTGGGGAAACCAACCAGTCCCACATCAGCTAACACTTTCAGTTCCAGTACTTTCCAGCCTTCCACTCCATCCAGTCCGGGTTGTGCATGTTCAGGAGCCTGGTTTGTGGGGGTGGCAAAATGGGAATTGCCCAGTCCGCCCTTTCCGCCGGGCATCCAGATCACTTCCTGGCCATCTTCCAGGATCTCCACTTCCTGCTCACCGGTCTCTTCGTCCCGGGCAATAGTGCCCAGGGGTACTTCAATAATAATATCTTTTCCATCGCGGCCATGACAGTTATTGGCCCCGCCACGTTCACCATCCTCGGCCAGTACGTTTTTGTAATAGCGTAAATGCAGTAAGGTCCAGAGATTGCTGTTGCCCTTCAGGATAATATGAGCCCCACGGCCTCCATCGCCCCCATCGGGTCCGCCCAGGGCCGTGAACTTATTGCGCATGAAATGTTTATTACCGGCGCCACCATGGCCACTGCGGCAAAATATGCGGATCTGATCTACAAAATTACTTTTCTCCAATACCTTATTTTTACGGTGAAAACGGCCATCCGGCCGGACTGCAAATATACCTTAACCATTTTTAACCCGCTGATATGAAATACCTGTTCCTCCTGCTCGCTTTTCCCATGATGGCCGCCACCGAATGTGGCAAAAAGAAGGGGAAAACCGTGACTACTGACCCTGTGCCGCAGGAAACAGTGGTAAAAGACACCCTTCCCCCGGTTGTACGGAAACTGATCGACAGCCTGGCAAAAGAAAACCCGCCCCTGGTTCCGCAACTGGTGGAGGAATACCTCTACAACGGGAACAAAACCTACCTCGTGACCATGCCCTGCTGCGATTTCTTCAATCCATTATACGATTCCACCGGTAAACTGATCTGTTCACCGACAGGCGGATTTACCGGAAAGGGGGATATGAAGTGTATGGATTTTGGAGAGAAAGGGAAGAAG
>CAZFLL010000020.1:15713-46975 GCA_964519865.1 uncultured Chitinophaga sp.
GTTACTTTAATCAGATAAATTCCTTTCGCGGCAGCGGGATCCAGTTTAATCAGCTGTGCATGATTGTCTCCGCTGATGCTGATATTCTGTTGTGCGACTGTACGGCCCATAACATCGGTAACCTGTATGGAATAGGCACCGGCTTTAAGCTGGCTGAACTGCATGACAAACTGGTTATTGGTCACCGGGTTGGGGTATAGACTGATCGTGCCCTCCCCGCTGTTGGGGTCCGGGTTGCGGGAAACAAAATTGACTGTATTGGTATTCTTCTCTGTTGTGGTCAGCAGGTTGCTGGTGGCCAGGTCGGAGCTGTTCCAGGAAGTACCGTTCACTGTATAAGGCGTGGCGGTCCAGTTGCGGTGGTCCACGGTGAAATTCTCCAGCCTGACTGCGCTGCTTACCAGGATGCGGTTGTCTTCTGTCACCGCGGCACCATTAACGGAAAAACCTTCGGGTAAGCCATTGATCATGCCGAGATGGGTGGCGACTTTATTCGTTGGATTGATTTTAAATACCTGGTTGCGCGCGGAGATCACAAAGAGATTGCCTTCATTATCGGCGATCATATCGCCCCCGAAACTGCTGCAGGAATTATGAATTGATACATTTTTATTGGCCGGGTCATCCACCAGGGCACCAAGGTCTTCGGTGGCCAGTGATTTGCCGGTGCTGAAACGGATCAGCTGACTGCCATCATTCGTGAGCGCATAACCATTCCCGTCAGCTGCAATGACCATCCGGGTTACGATATTGCCCTGGTCCGCGTTTTTAATAGGTTTGCCGGTGAATCCTTTCTCCGTTACAAAATACACTTTCATCGTTTTGAGATCGATGTAACGGAGCTGGTCGAACAGCATCGGGGTATAATAAAGCCGGTTGCTTTTTTTATCATAGGCCATGGCGGCCACACCGGTACCGAAGGCGGCATTGATCATATTGCCAAACCGGGCATCCGTCATCGGGGTCTCCAGCTGTTTTTTATTAGTGGCATTGTAGACGGCCAGGCTGCTGTTGCTGCCATCAAGTAGCACGGGACTGTATTCGCCGGTCTGCAGGTTGAGTTTGCGTAAGGAATTCCAGTTGGCCCCCAGTTGCTGTGCATCAGTAATGGCCCAGGCAAAACGATCGGTTTGCTGGGAACTGGCGGGGTTGTTACTGAATAAAAGAGTGGCGCTAAGGGTTAAGAGGGGTAAAGCTATTCTCATACACAGGTTTTTTGTTACCCATTAAATTACGATAATTCCCCTGCTGCCAAAAAGAATTTTTATAAGTGGTATAAAAAATAAACCCCTCCCGGACGAAACCAAGGAGGGGTCAAGGTATAAAAACCCTGAGCATTTACGTACTGATCCGATCACTTACTGTGCCACAGAGAATTTGAATGTGGACAGTTCATTGCCATTCACCAGTTGAATAATATAGATACCGGGTTGCAGCCTGTTCAGGTTGTTGACCTGGATGCTGTTAGTGCCCTCGGTTACATTGTTTTGTTGAGTCAGTACCTGGCGGCCGGCCATATCCATCACGCGCAGGTTCACTACACTGTTGCGGGCGGCGTCAAAACGTACAGTGGCATTGGCTGTACTGATCACAGGGTTCGGGCTGAGACTGATGCCCGTGATGGCTTTCTTCTCTTTGCGCACCATGATCACACTGCTGTATTTGAATTTACCATCCACATCCACCATGCGGAGACGATAGTAAACCACGGCATCGGTCAGGTTACTGATATTATCGCTGCTGGAATATACAGAGCGGCCGGCATTCCCGTTGGCCTGTTTGCTCTCGATGGTTACATAGTCTGTACCACTTTCTGTTTTTCTTTCTACTTCATAATGACTGAAGTTTACTTCGTTTTCTGTTTCCCAGTTCAGGACAGTCACCCCGTTACGGTAAGCCGCGCTGAAATTCAGCAGGGTTACAGGAAGCGTGGAGTTTGACGGGAATACGTTGGAAGCAAGATCCTGTAATCCGGATACGGCGGCTATCAGTGAACATTCAACAGTACCGGCAGGACCGTTTGCTGTATTCTGGTTGATAAAATATAAACCAGCACCAGTAGACAGGTAAATAGAACCCAGCACATCAAAAGCCACCCCGTTTACATTACCGGTAAATGGAGCACCACCGGGGGTTACGAGGTCCCAACGTTTGGTCAGGGTGGTATTTCCACCGGCCGGGGCACCGATAAAGATCTGGGTTACGCCGCTGCCGTCATTGGCCAGGGCATAGATACTACCTGTACCGGAGATACAAAGGTCACCGTTCTGGAAAGTGGATACAGCACCACCCACCAGGTTTACATTGGCATCTTCCATAGTAATGGTGACGGGATTCACACCATTTGACATAAACTTAGCCAGAAACAGGGTGGTACCATCACCGGCCAGGATCCAGCCTGTACCATCGGGGCCCATACCCAGGCGTACAAAACCAAGACTGGTATTATTGCCGGCACCGTTCACGTCCAGTGAACCGATACGGGTAGGGTTGGCACCGGTTGAAGTGGCAGCAAAAACTTCCACCACACCATTGTTCCCTGAAGTGTTGGGCAACCAGTAAAAATGGCCCAGGTTAAGACTGGGGAAAGCACTGCGGCCAAGGGCAGCAGTTGAAGATCCGCCGGTTGTACCACCGGGGAAGCTGGCTGCGAAAATATTAGTCGGTCCGCTGATATAAGTACCATTGGATACAGCAAATCCGGAGATCTGTGTACCGTTGGAAGATGTGGCCCAGATACTGGCGGGAACCGGAGCAGTTACATTGACAGTCGTAGCTGCAGAAGTAGCGTTTAAACCATTGCCCCCTTCCTGTACAAAACAGGTGATCTGGTATGTACCAGCAGTGGGGAAAGTTGCTACTGTGTTTGAACTGTTGTTATTAGTAGTGTTGGGGTTATTGGTAAACGTTACACCTGCGGGGCTTGAACTCCACGAATAAGTCCACTGCCCGTTACCACCAGGCCAGTTGGCATTGTTGCCGTTACGGGTTGCAGTAAAATTAATAGTAGCGCCTGTTGTTACGTTCTGTGTGGTGTTTGGACTAAGGGTGACTGCGGGGGTCTGTGCGGCTGCTTTTTCACCGAAAAAGAAGGCCATAGTTAAAAAGGTAAATAACCCTTTTACTTGAGTAAAAGTTTTCATGCTCATGGTTTTATGTAGAAAAAATAAAATACCTTGTTCAAATTGGTTTTGAACGGAAATGGACAATGCTCAGGGTCATCTACAGGAGTGGAAATGTGGAGGTCTTAAGTAGGAGGTATGGACGGATTAATCTAACTAATGCTTCAGGGTTTTTTTAGAGGAGTGGAGATCGTAGAAGACAAAAGTAGTGTGAAGATGCAGATTTTGCAAGTAATTTCTCCTGTTTTTTTGAAAACATACTAAAATAAGTATCGTGATTTTACGGTTTCTGTTTTTTCCAGCTCTGATACCCAGGCATTTCCCGCTTTGATTCCGCAACTGGTTTTCTGCGGGGTTTACAGGGAACCAATGTGTCAAAACAATCTTTGGGTAATTGCTGATAAAGACTGGTACCTTCTGTTTTCCATTTCAGCATCTCATCGGTCACAGGTTTGATGATTTTTCCCGGATTTCCCACCACCACACTGCGCGGGGGGATGATCTCCCCTTCTTTGATCAGGGTCAGGGCCCCGACAATACTCTCATCACCCAGTTGTACATGGTCCATAATCACACTGTTCATCCCCACGAGGCAGTTTTTACCGATCTCCGCCCCATGTATAATTGCCCCATGGCCGATATGAGCCCCTTCTTTTAATAATACGGTGATGCCGGGAAACATATGTATGGTGCAGTTCTCCTGTACATTACAGCCATCTTCAAGTATTATACGGCCCCAGTCGCCGCGTAAGGCAGCCCCCGGTCCGATATAACAATTACGGCCAATGATCACATCACCGGTAACAGCGGCCTGCGGATGCACAAAAGAGGATTTGTGGGCTACCGGTCTTATTTTTTTATAGGCGTAGAACATGGCTTACTCCATCAGTTTTTTATCCGTACGGTAACAGAGTCCCTTGAACATAGCAATCACATGGTCTTTCTGGTTGCGGATCTCCACCTGGTACAGACCGGTTGATTTTCCATTGTGTAATTCAGCAGCCGTGGCTGTAAGCACATCACCCACATGCACGGGTTTGATAAAATTGATCGATGTGTCCAGCGCCACCGACAAGGTATTCCGGTTATTACAGGCAAAAGCAAAAGCACTGTCCGCAAGGGAAAAGGTGATCCCCCCATGGATAATTCCAAAACCATTCACCATTTCAGCACGGATAGTCATGCGGATCCGGCTATAGCCTTCTTTGATATCCAGGATGGAGATACCCAGCCAGCGGCTGAACTGGTCATGTTCCATCATGTGGTTTACCACCGCAAGTGCGGCTTTGTTTTTTTCTGTTTGCATAATTTATTCTCCTTTAAAAACGGGAACTCTTTTTTCGAGGAAAGCGGCAACGCCTTCTTTAAAGTCTTTTGTTTCTGAGGCCCGTTGCTGGAATATATCTTCATCCTGCAACTGATCATCAAATGTGGTATGAAAGGAAAGGCTCAGTACCTGTTTGGTATAGGCCAGTCCTTTGGTAGGCATAACGGCCAATGTGCCGGCAATTTTTACAGACTCTTCCCCAAAAACATCATCGGCAAATACTTTATATAGCATACCCATCCGTTCTGCATCTGTTGCAGACACTTTATCGCCCAGCATCATGAGTGCACTGGCTTTCTGCCAGCCAACCAGCCGGGGCAATGTATGGGTACCCCCGCTGTCTGGAATAAGCCCGATTTTGCTAAAGGCCTGGATAAAGGAAGCGGATGCGGCAGCCACTACAATATCACAACAAAGGGCAATATTGGCACCGGCACCTGCTGCCACGCCGTTCACTGCAGCTACCACCGGCTTTTCCAGTTTACGGATGCGTGAGACAATTGGATTAAAATGCTCGGCTAATATACGCTCCATGCCCGGGCCCTGCGGATCTGCTACCTCGGCCAGGTCCTGTCCGGCACAAAAGGCCTTGCCTGCACCGGTAATATATACAGCCCTTACAGCCCGGTCTTTACAGGCATCGAGTTTATCCTGCAGCAATAAGGCCATCTCCCGGTTAAAGGCATTGAATTTCTCCGGGCGGTTGAGGGTGATAAAGGCAATGGCATCTTTTATTTCAAAAAGGATGGAAGACATAGTCCCTGGTTTTAGAAGTGAATGGCTGGTAACATTCAGTACCATAGCCTATGCGAATATACAATAGTAAACGGGCTGCTGTATCCGGGTGTGGGGATAAATACAAGCGGTTAGTTGGACGTGTACACTTAATTTCAGGGGAACATTAAACCAACGAAATGAAACGTCTCGCCCTTTCTTTATTCCTTACCGGCCTGCTGGCCGCCTGCTCCAGCCTGCAAAAAGATTACCCGCCTGAAGTACGCAGGAACTTTGTCAATAGCTGTGCTGCCAAAGTCAATGGTGATACCTCAATTTGCGGTTGTTTATTTGAAAAGATTAAACTGAAGTACAGCTACAAGGAATTTGCAGAGATGGACAAACAGGCAGCCAAAGGAATTCAAACTCCCGCCTTTCTTGAATTTGTCACGACCGCATCGAAAGACTGCATGAAGCAGGTGCATCCGGAATAAACCCCCTTTTTAATGGCATTTAAAATAATCAAAGGGCTCTTTGCAGTCATCACATTGGTATAGGGCCTTACAGGCCGTACTGCCGAATTCACTGATGCGGTGTGTATGCCAGCTTTCGCAATGCGGGCATTGTACGGCTTCAGCGGCCGCGAAAAGTTTATCGTTGCATACCTGCTGCCTGGGATTCGGGGGTGCTATACCATATTGTTTTAATTGCTGTTTCCCTTTTTCCGTCATCCAGTCGGTGGTCCAGGCCGGACTGATGGAATTCAATACAGTCACTTTTGTAAAGCCCCGGGCCAGTAATTCCATCCTGATTGAGGCGGTGATCATATCCATCGCGGGGCAGCCGGAATAGGTAGGTGTTATGGTTACCGTTACAGTTCTGTCATCGATTTTCAGATCCCGTACAATACCCATGTCCACAATACTCAGTACCGGGATTTCGGGGTCCTTGATTTCTTCGAGGCAGGACCAGAGCAATTCAATATCGGTTTCCGTTGTTTGCATAATCAGATTCCCTTACCATTCACTGTTGGGGTAGGCCCGTTGCATATATTGCAGTTCGGCCAGGATAAAGCCCATGTGCTCGGTGTGATTGCCGGTCTTGCCCCCGCTATGCATAAATACATTTTCAGGGAGGGCCAGGGTGGCTTCTTCCAATACAGCTTTTACTTTACTGATCCATTCATTTTTTAAGGCAGCCATGTTGATACCTGCTTCTGTTTCCCACGCGGCCGGCATAAAACATTCACCGGTATAACCCCATAGTTCACCCAGCGCTTTGCGCAACCGTTGATTACTTTCAGCAGTACCATCCCCCAGGCGGATCACCCATTCACTGCTCCAGCGCAAATGATAACTCACTTCTTTCAGTGATTTTTCCGCAATACCCGCGATGCGTGAATCCGTATGATGAAGCATTGATTGATAGAGGTAGTATTGATAAGCACTGAAAAAAAACTGGCGTAAGATAGTCTGTGCCCAGTCTCCATTGGGTTGTTCCACCAGCAGGCAGTTCTTAAACTCTCTTTCTGTACGCAAATATGCGAGACTGTCTTCTGTCGCCCCATTACCCATCAGCTCTGCTGCATACTGGTAAAAACTCCTGGCCTGACCGATCAGGTCCAGCGAAATATTGGTGATCGCAATATCCTGTTCCAGCACCGGGCCATGACCGCACCATTCGGCATTGCGCTGACCCAGGATTAAAGCATTGTCTGCTAAGTGAAGGGTATAATTGATTATTGACTGATTCATTTGGTTAAGTTGATAGGTTAACAGGTTGAATGGTTGACAAGGTGGATTTCTAAGGAGGATTCCTTGTCAACCTGTCAACTTTTCAACTTGTCAACTACATATGGTTAACTTCATCCGGTAACTGATAAAAAGTAGGGTGCCGGTACACTTTATCCACTGCAGGCTCATACAACTCACCGGCTTCTTCCGGATTACTGGCCGTGATATATTTGCTTTCCACCACCCAGATGCTTACACCTTCCATCCGGCGGGTATACACATCCCTGGCATTCTCAATCGCCATCTGCGCATCGGCGGCATGTAAACTGCCGGCATGCTTATGGTCCATCCCGTTCTTGCTGCGGATGAATACTTCCCAGAGAGGCCAGTCGTGTCCGGAGGATGAACCAGAGATCGCGGCACCCGATTTGTCTTCGGGGATATCGCCGTAGTAAAACTTTCTTAGTATAGTCATGTTAGAATGTTTATAGAGTTTATAAGGTTAATGAGGTTTATATGATACTATTCTTAGGATGTATAAACTTTATAAACCCTATAAACCTCCTAAACCTTTCTAAGCTGCATTTTCTTTCACCCTCGACGCCCTTTTCTTAGCATACGCTACCGCCGCCTCCCGCACCCATTCACCTTCTTCCCAGGCTTTACGTCTCGCATCCAGCCGTTGCTTATTACAGGGACCATTTCCTTTCACCACCTGCCAGAATTCATCCCAGTTTATAGCGCCGAAATCATAGTGTTTTCTCTCTTCATTCCATTTCAGGTCGGGGTCGGGTAAGTGCATCCCGAGTGTTTTTATCTGTTCGGCAATCATGTCCACGAAATTCTGCCGCAGTTCATCATTACTTTTTCGTTTGATCTTCCATTTCATGCTCTGGTCGCTGTTGGTGCTTTCGGTGTCACGGGGACCAAACATCATCAAAGAAGGCCACCACCAGCGGTTGATGGCATCCTGGCACATTGCTTTTTGAGCTTCCGTGCCCCGGGACAATACCAGTAATGCTTCAAAGCCCTGGCGCTGGTGAAAACTTTCTTCTTTACAGATCCGCACCATGGCTCTTGCATAAGGCCCATACGAAGTACGGGTGAGCATCACCTGGTTCATGATGGCGGCTCCATCCACGAGCCAGCCAATGGCCCCGATATCGGCCCAGGTCAGTGTGGGATAATTGAAAATGGAAGAGTATTTGGCTTTGCCGCTGTGCAGGTCATTGATCATTTCCTCACGGCTCATGCCCAGTGTTTCAGCAGCGGAATAAAGATAGAGTCCATGCCCGCCTTCATCCTGTACCTTGGCGATTAAAATAGCTTTGCGTTTCAGGGAAGGAGCCCTTGAAATCCAGTTGCCCTCAGGCAGCATTCCCACGATCTCACTATGCGCATGCTGACTGATCTGCCGGATATTGGTCTTGCGGTAGCTTTCCGGCATCCAGTCCTTCGGTTCGATCCTGATCTCCTGGTCGATCTTCTCCTGGAATAGTTGTTCAAAATCCTTTACAGGCATAGCAAACAGTTTGGGTCAAATTTAGTCAAAACTAACAGCTGTTTGCAGAAATGTGGAAGGGAATTCTCAGTTTTCCGTCGTTTCCAATAACTCTTCGGAATAGACATTATCAGCCATTTTCCATTTACCCTTTTCCCTGACAAAAGGCACAAAACTCCAGATCCGGTCCTCCGGCTTGTCGCCGGGATTGAGCTCCGAACCGATACGCAGCCGGGCTTTATTGCCGGTAATGATCACTTCGTAGGTGTTTTTAGGGGAGGTATACCATTTGATCGTATAGTCAATACTTTCCTGCCCACCTGCCCAGCGGTCATAATCAAAGCCCGCAGGTAATTCTTCTGCCGGGTCGTCTTTGAAGCAACTGTCACTGAATTTAAAATGCTCCCGTTCGGCTTTTATATACGCTTCCCCGACAAAGGGTACGTTTTTACGCAGGTAGGCAAAATATTTTTCGGCTTCCTTCCAGTTGATATGGTAAGGAGGACCATCTTCCGTCCCGGTTCCCTGGTACAGGTCAAAACGGTTAAAGACGGCTTCGTTTTTCTGGTAAAATTTAAGGAAGGAAAAAAAGGTCTGTTTGATCTGCTTTTGTTCAGTGCTGAGTTGACCAAAACCAGCCAGGCTGATCAGCAGGAAGAGGAGCGGGAGGGTCTTTTTCATATATATAAAAATAAAGAGCAGCGGTTAAACTGCTCCTTCTGGTTTAAGGCCGGATTAAAAATTATCGGGCATATACGCCGTTGGGACTAACCACGCTGGCCGGGCCACCGCCGATTCCCACCGGGGGTATAATAATTGAAATGGGTTCACCATTGACTTTTAAACTGACTTTCCGGGCATGGATTTCGACGCCTTGCTGGTAAAAAGGCGGCATGGCGGCAGGTGCCCGGTTGATCAGGTAGGGGTCGGTAAAATCACTCATCTCCAGTTCGAAAGTATAATCACCGGTCACGCATTTGGCATAAGCGGCAATCGTGGTGATCTGGATTTCTATTGTGCCATTCAGTACCGGGGCGGCTTCAAAAGGGGTGCCGGCAAAAATATTCGGTCCGAAATAAGCCCCCACTTTTGGATCCGTACTTACAAAACCAAAGACCAGTGGCGCGGCATTCGGATCAGGTTGCCAGAACAGCATACCACTGGGTGCATTACCCACCGGGGTATTGACCATCCGGCCCAGGTGTACAATCACATTGGGCATTTGCAGATCCGGAGAAGTAACAGCTGCCAGGTCCACCCCGCCTTCCCAGCTCATCCATTGAGTAACAGTTGACATACAATAAGATTTAATAGTTAATTGTTACTGTAAATAACGGATGAAACAGCAGGCTGACCTATACCCCGGGGAGGGTATTTATCAGCTGCAGGGAGTTCCCGATTTTTAACTTTTGCTGCAGATAAAAAAAAGGTTTGTATTAAATGGGAATTGTAGATTTAACAGATTACCGGGTTTATGAATAAACGACTGATATTAATTGGATGGTTATCCTGCTGCTGCTACCTGCTGTATCCGCAGTCAGATACTGTACTCCGCTTTAAAGCCCGTATGGATAAAAGCCAGGCAAATGAACAGGAAATAACTGAAATAAAGGAATGGCTTAAGCAGGCCACTGTTTCTCCGGCCGACCGGCTTGCTTTACAAACTGCCCTCGTAAAAGAATACCAGGAACTCAACCAATGGGATGCCTGCCTGAATTATTGCCAGGAACAGGTGGCCGAAGCCCGGCGTACCGGTAATTTACTCGCCGAAGCCACTTTTTTAAAACATATCGGGAATACTTATTACCATATTCCGGACAAGAAGAAAGCGATTCCCTTCTGGGAAAAGTGTATTGCAATCAGTGCCTCCAATGGTTTTTATCTGCTGCACCAGCAGTGCCTGAATAACCTGGGCGGCTATTATATTGATATTAATGCCAATCTTCCACAAGCCGAACAATACCTGTCGGAAGCGATCCGCATCGGCACGCAGCATCCGGATCCCGATCAGACACAACTCAACCAGAATTACCGTCTGCTCGCCACCCTGTATGACCGCACGAACCAGTTTAAAAAAGCCGAGAAGCTCTTCCTTGAAGTAATCGAAAAAAGCAGGTCGATTCATGATAAGGAAGGCGAAACTGAAGCGATGATGTTTTATTCAGGGGTGCTGGCAAGGATGAAAAATTATGACAAGGCAAAACAGATCAGTGCGGAAGCCGTGGTTCTTTCAGAGCAACTGAACCGGCTTGACCTGTTACACACCGCCCTGGCCTTACAGGCTGAAAATCTTTACCTGGCCGGTGATTATAAACAGGCCTATGAAGTGAAAAACCGGCTTGAAGTGGCGATCCGGGAGCGTTTTGACGGAGATCTTAATACAAAAATATCGGAGGCTGAAGCCCGGCTTAAAACAGCAGAAGGAGAACACGAAAAACAACTGGCCCTGCTGAAGGCAAAAAAAGAAAAGCAGCTCCTGGTATTCGGACTGATCGGTTTTTTTATTATCCTGTTCCTGTTGCTCTATACTTATTACCAGCGCAGGCATACCCGGCAAAAACTGCAGTTGCAGGTTCAGATACAGGAAGAAAAAGGCCGGCTCAGCCGCGACCTGCATGATAATCTCGGTTCACAGTTAACCCTTTTGTCCAATAATATTGAAACGCTTGATATCCGGCAAAAGAAACAGCAGGATATCAGTGACCAGCTGGAAAAAGTAAAAGGCAGTTCAAAACAGTTGCTGCAAACCCTCCGTGAAACCATCTGGATACTGAACCGGGAACAGGTGCCGGCACAGGAATTCTTTGATAAGCTGGTGGATTATACGCATCGTTTCCTGCACACAGCGGGCGGTATGCAACTGCGGGTGGAAGAAGATTTTGCCGGGCAGCGTATCCTGCAGTCCAATGAAGCCCTGCAGCTTTTTCGTATCTGCCAGGAAGCAATCAACAATGCCTGCAAGTATTCAGGCGCTGCAGAATTATATCTTTCAGGTAAAGCGGTTGACGGAAAATTTTATATCCGTATTGAAGACAAAGGAAATGGGTTTGCGCCGGATCAGCTGGAGGAACAGGAACGGTACGGGTTGAAGAATATGCGGGAACGGGCCTCCGGGATCGGCGCCGTTCTTCAGATCCATGCGGCCATTAACCAGGGTACAACGATATTTATTTCCCTTTAAAAGGAATGCCCCGCAGGGGGTATTGGGTACAACAAACGGATCATACAAATTTGTATATGCGTATAGCAGTGGTGGACGATAAGACTTATTTACGGAAATCACTCCGGGACAAACTGGCGGCGGTGGAAAGTGATATCCGTATCCTCTTTGAAGCCGGTGATGGCACCGGTTTTTTACAGAAAATGAAATCGGCAAAAGAAAAACCGGATGTGGTGCTCATGGATATTGAAATGGATGAACTGAACGGCATTGAAACCGTGCAAATCGCCGCTCCCCTCTATCCTTCAGTAAAATTCCTGATGCTGACTGTTTTTGATGACGATGAACGCATATTCAATGCCATTAAAGCCGGGGCGCATGGTTATTTATTAAAGGAAGAAAGCGCGCAGACCATTGTGGATGCGGTGTACCAGGTATACCAGGATGAAGGGGCGCCAATGAGTCCGGGAATCGCCCGGAAAGCCTGGAAATGGCTGACTTCCCTTCCGGCTTCCCCGGTAAAGGAAAACAGCCATCCGGAAAACGGGGATGATTCCATGCTCAGTACCCGCGAAAAAGAAATACTCCGGTGCAGTATGGAAGGAAAGGAATATGCACAGATCGCGGAAGAACTATTTCTCAGCCGGCATACAGTGCGCCAGCACATGAAAAATATCTACAAGAAACTGCATGTCAGCAGCAAGGTGGAAGCCTTGCAGATCAGCCTGAAGAATAAATGGATATAATCATTACAGCTCAAAATGCCGCACAGGGGGTATTGCTCCCCGTAAGATTAACAGGCAATTTTACGGCTGTTACACAGGCCTCCGGCAGCTAACCGGGCCTGTCATTTTCTGAACTGTCATTAACAATTCTACATGCGGAAGTACACCTTTTTATCCATACTGCTGTTATGCGGTATACTCAGTTTTGGCCAGGGGAAGAAAAATAATATTGAAGGGAAGGGACTGCAGGTGGCGTTGGTATTTGCCAACCAGGACAGGGATGCTTTTGACAAATACATCAGTACCGTGGCTTCCACACTCCATCTGACTGAATCGGTCAGCCCGAAAACACATATCGGAGGTACCGTTAGTTTTGGTCTCCGGACCGGTAAATCAGAGATCGAGGCTGGTGCCGGACTCGTGATGGGGCTTAAAGTAAGTGCGGCTAGTACCAACCAGGCGGATGTGCTGTCGCTTTCCACCAAGACCTTTGATATCCATTTTGGCTATAACAATTACTTTGGCGGACCATTGTTCATCGGTTTTGACTTTGGTGTCATTAACAATGGCGGAAAATTTCAACAAACGGGAAGCAGCGGGGCCCTCTTTGAGTCCTCCCCTTCCAGCAGCAATCCCTTCAAAGGATATTGTTTTAACCTACGGCCGAAAGCAGGTTTCTTCTTTCCGTTCAAAGGAGGTGAGTATTCAGGTATAAAGCTGACAGCCTTTTATGATTACGGGCTGACTAAATATGAGTTCTATAAAAATGACATTTTTGATATCCGGTTAAAGGGCTATACCGGGGATACAAAATCAGCCTACCGCGGATTGGGTTTACAGGCCGGCCTGGTGGTGGGTATGGATTAAATAGTGACGAATGAGAACATTGCTGTCCATACTACTGGTTTTTGTGTTTTATACACTTGAGGCACAAAACGGGCCGTTAAAAAACGGCCTGTCTGATAAAAAACTGCCGGGAACCCTGGGGTTTACCTATGTATTGGATACCCGCAAACCTGATTCAGTCCGTATCCGCGTGGTATATGTATTTTCCGGTTCCCCGGCAGAGAAAGCGGGCATTACCATCAATACACTTATCTCTGTTGTCAACGATATTCGCCTGGCAAGACAGAACCCGACCCAGGTAGCCGAACTGATAAAAGGGGATGCGGGCACCAATGTCCGCTTAACCTTGTTGCAGGGATTATTTGAAAATAAAAAAGAAGTGACACTGATACGAGCGGAAAAAAAGATCCCGCCGGTGCTGGTATTGTATAACCAGGGCGTAACAGCTTATCAGCAGGGAGCCTATCTGCAGGCTTTTCGTTATTGGAAAAAAGCCGGTGATTACCCGGAGGCCTTGTATTACCTGGCGGCACTGTATGCAGGGGTCGCTCCCTTGCCGGATTCAAAAGATCCGGCTTATTACCGAAAAAGGGAGCAACTAAAAGCCCTGGAGAACAAGGATTCAGCCAGGGCCTGTATCAACTTGTTACTGGGGAATGGCTATTCGGGTGCCGCATTTCTCCTGTACCAGAACTGCCTGCTGCTGGATGGAAACGGGTTTTACAGGGATAGAGAAAAATACTACCAGGACAATTTTACCGGGGTTGCCAATTACTGGCTGTATGAAGCGGCTAAGAACAACAATGTAAAAGCACAGGAAGAACTGGTTGATCTGATCACGGACGGCTCAACCACCCGGGGCTTTTCACATGATCCGGCGGAAGCATCTTACTGGTTAACCAGGGCCGTGGCCGGTGGTTCGGATAAAGAAGCGCAGTTGCGGATCAAAATAAATAATATGCCTGCCTTTGATCCGCACCTGATCCGTTTTGAAGATGTGAAAAATATGATCAGTATCGCTCACTTGTATAATGAAAACAAGTTTAATTATTACGGGCTGAATTCCATTTGTTCCTATGGTATACGGGGCTTCAGAACAGGCATTTATAATGAATTCACGTTTGGCGGCGGACAGGAAATTAACTGGACCAGCTATGGAATCAGAACATTAGCAACGGGAAAACGGATCTTTGAGGCCGCATCCGCCGATATGAAACAGGCATTTGCCACCGGCTTCAGTGATATTGAATGGTATACATTAGAGGATTATAACCGGAAAAAACCTGAGCAATCGCTGATGGCGCGGTTTACCGCGACAGAAAAAGACGGCAAAACCTACAAAATGGAACTGGGGCTAGTCCTGGCACTACAGGGAGATGGGCAATATTACCTGGAAATGTTTTATAAGTCACAACTAGAATAATACAGCTCTTGACTTATTTCGCATCAAAGTCCACCACTACCTTTTCTGTCTTCGGGTGACTCTGGCAGGTAAGGATATAGCCTTTCGCCACTTCCTCATCTTCCAGTCCCCAATGCACATCCATGCTGACTTCACCTTCAAGCAGCTTAGCCTTGCAGGTACAGCACATGCCGCCTTTACAGGCAAAAGGCAGGTCTGCTCCCTGCTGCAGGGCCGCATCGAGTATGCTGGTATTACTGTTCAGCGGGATTTCCACATCAAAACTGCGTCCATCCACCTTGACAGAAATCTTACTGACAGGCCCGGTTGCAGCTGTCTGTGGAATGTGGACTGTCGACTGTTGTCTTCCTGATGTATTGAACAATTCAAAATGTATACTTTTCTTCCCGATCCCTTTCTTCTCTAAGAAGTCCTTCACGGTAAAGATCATCTCTTCCGGTCCGCAGATAAAGAACTCATCCACCCCCGAGAAAGCTTCCAGCCGGTTCAGTTCTTCCAGTTTCCCGGCATCGATCCTTCCAAAGTTCAGTTCGGTATCGGTACGCTCCCGGCTCAGAATATGCACCAGGCTGAAGCGTTCCATATACTGGTTCTTGAGTGATTCCAGTTCTTCAAAGAAAATAACAGAACCCCGGTTACGGTTGCCGAATACCAGGGTAAATCGGCTATGCTTCTCCGTGGCCAGCGTGGTTTTGATCAGGGAGATCACGGGAGTGATCCCGCTGCCGGCGGCAAAGGCGAAATAATTTTTCTGCTGATCAGGATGGAGTGTAGTATTGAACTTACCCACCGGGGGCATGACTTCGAGTACATCACCCGGTTTCAATTGCTCATTGGCATAGGAGGAAAACAAGCCACCATCCACTTTTTTTATGGCTACCCTCAGTTTATTTTCCAGGGGAGAGGAGCAGATGGAATAGTTACGGCGCACTTCTTCGCCATTGATGCTGGTGCGCAGGGTAAGACTTTGTCCCTGGCTGAAGGCGAATTCTTTTTCGAGGGAGGCGGGCACATCAAACTGAACCGATACACAATCCGCGGTTTCTTTGCTGATGGCTTTTACCGTGAGCCGGTGAAAATGAAGGGACATAGATCAGGGTTGTTTACGTAATCCGTCGATCATGATCATGATCATATTGTCTTCCAGTTCTTCCGCACTGATCTTGGCGGTGCTGCGGTGCCAGCTTTCAATACCGCTCACCGCGTGCAGCATGATCAGGACAGCGGTGGGGGCATCTATTTTCTTGATTTCGTTTTTTGCAATCCCTTCTTCGATGATGGAAGCGAATTTTTTACGGTAATTCCGGCGCTGGGTCTGGAAATTGGACAGGTAGGGCTCATCCAGGTGTTTCCATTCCCGGTCACTTACATATACATCTTCATAGTTTTCCGTCATCTGCCTGATATGAAAACGGAGTAGCTGCTCAATCTTGGTGATGGATTTATTCGGACTGCTTTCAATACTGTCAATCGTTGTATTGTACAGGTTGGCCACATCAAAACAGATCGCTTCCAGGATTTCGTTTTTAGAGCGGATATGGTTGTACAGACTGGCAGCTTCAATGCCTACTGCTTCTGCCAGGTCGCGCATGGAAGTGGCGGCGAAACCTTTTTCCCTGAACATTGCGGCTGCTTTTTTCAGGATGAGTCCTTTCTTGGACGCTTTTTTACGTTGGGCCTTTGCCATAAACAAGAATTATAAGTGACAAGTATGAATATAAATATAGGGAACTATTCTCATTTGTTATTCCGTTTGGGAGCCGCTCTTTCGGGTTTCAACGGGGAGGGGCGGGTGATGGGTTCCACCTTATCCGGCACTTTTGCGGGAATCACGATGGCCTCACTCAGATCCGGTTTGATCTGGCGGGCGGCCAGCACATTGTTCTGCGAATCAAAAAAGGTCCAGAATATGCCGCCATCCCAGGATTGTCCGACCAGGTGACTTTTAGAAGTGACCCTCTTTTCATCCACTTCAAGAATGGAATTCATTTCAATCACACATTGAAAATCGGCGCCGCTCCTGATCACCTGTAAGATATGACCGGGCTTATATAACTTCCAGGAACTATCGGGTATATCCCCGAACATGGCTGCGATGATCCGGGTAAACTCCTCTTTTCCTCCCATGGTCCCGATCATGGCCGGGTTACTGTACCGGGCAAATACATCCCAGTTACGGGTGCGGAAACCAAAAGCCAGGCTGTCTGCACATTTAGTGATCTGGCTTTTTACAAAACTGCTGTCAAACTGGGCATTGGCTTCCAAAGCCAGTAAAAGGGCCAGGACAGGCAACAACCAGTAAAAGGGCCGGTTTTGTTTCATTGACGCAAAGGTATATAATAGGAGGGAAGTAAGTATCCCGGACTGACCGGAGGGGATTTAGTTAGTAGTCGGTAGTTAGTAGTTAGTAGCCTGCCTGCCGGTAGGCAGGTCAACAGCCCTTGCTAAGGGGGTATTGACGGTAAGTTTATGGAGTTTAGTTACTGGCAACTGACATCTGACAACTGTCATCTCTTTTCATTAGTTTTGCCCGCCGTAATGCATATAAATACAAAAAATCAAACATGTCTTTAATCACCGTTGGAACCATGGCCTTTGATGCCATCGAAACCCCTTTTGGAAAAGTGGATAAAATTATCGGAGGTTCTGCTGTTTATGTGGCCTATGCTGCCAGCAATTTTGTAAAACCCGTACAGCAGATTTCAATCATCGGGGATGATTTTCCGGAAGAGGAAATGGCCGAACTGCGTTCCCGCGGGGTGCACCTGGATGGGGTGGAGATCATTAAGGGTAAGAAATCCTTTTTCTGGAGTGGCCGTTACCATGAAGACATGAACAGCCGGGATACACTGGTGACCGACCTGAATGTGCTGGCCGATTTTGATCCTAAAGTTCCCGACAGCTACCAGGGTGCCGAATTCCTGATGCTGGGTAACCTGGCTCCCAAGATCCAGCTGAATGTCATCCAGGAACTGAAACACCGGCCCAAGCTGATTGCTATGGATACCATGAACTTCTGGATGGATGTGGCCATGTCTGACCTTAAGATCGTATTGAAATATATTGACATGCTGATCGTGAATGATGCCGAAGCCCGGCAGCTGACCGGTCTGTTCTCCCTCGTTAAAGCCGCCAAAGCCATTATGGCCATGGGACCTAAATTCCTGATCATTAAGAAAGGCGAACATGGAGCCCTTTTATTCCATGGAGATGATGTTTTCTTTGCGCCCGCCCTGCCGCTGGAAGATGTATTTGATCCAACCGGTGCCGGTGATACATTTGCCGGGGGCTTTATGGGTCATATCGCCAAGACCGGTGACATTTCTTTCGACAATATGAAACGGGGTATTATCGTGGGTTCGGCCATGGCCAGTTTCTGCGTGGAAAAATTCGGTCCCACCCGCCTGAAAGAAATCACTGCTGATGATATCAATGGCCGTCTCCAGCAATTCAAGGACCTGGTGAGCTTTGATATTGAACTGGTATAACCAGGTTACTTCCCCCGGAGCAATTTTTTAAAATGCTTTTTATACTTTTTGTATAAAGGATTATTGTAGAACTGTGCAAACTTTTGCTGGTCACTCATCCGGAATGAACGGAAGGATACGTTACGGCTATTACTCTTTGTACTCCCGTTACTGATCGTAAACTCCAGCCCGAGTAAAGTGTCCCCGTCCAGTATGTATTCCGGTATAATATAAAATGGTTGACTGGCAGAACGGAAATACAGCGGCCATGGAATACTATCCGGCAACTGAGTCCATTGTGTAGTACTGTCGCCAGGTTTTCTGACTTGGTAATAAGGCCGTGCATATCCCCTTGACGGAAGGTACCGGACGGAATCAATGGTCCATCCTTTATGTTGTGGATCGAGGTTATAGAGTATCTCCTTATCCGTCATTTTTGTCTTGAATATTTCAGGGAATGGAATCTCATCTTCCCTGTACTTTTCATACCAGCTGGAAAAAGGCATACTGGTGGCGCAGAAAGCAAAAAAACTGATCAGACCTGAAGCCGTTATTACTGCTGACCTCCATGTTGAAGGTGTAATCGGAGGGATACGGAGGTTTAGTGTAAATGGTAAAAAACAAAGCGCTATCAGATCTGTATAATCCACCACCCGGGTTACAGGCAGCGAGCATGTAGTATTGAAAAACGAAATCACCGGCTCACTCAATGGAGATTTCCACCATAGAAAAAACAGGGACACCCCGATCACTGTTTTCTTTCGATCCAAAGGCAAAAAAGCAAACAGGAAAACAGTAAAAGCAATCAGCCCGGATATATCCGAAAGTTTGCCGGTGATCCAATTGCCATAAGCATATTTCAGGTAAAAATCATTGGCCAGTAAAACAAGAAGGCTAAGCAGGAAGACCGGATGCAGTAACCATTGAAGTCTTGGTTTCATGGAATTAAGGTAAATGTTTTCCGGATACCCCTGCTTTCAGAAATGTTAATTCAGCCGGCGGGCCAGAACGACAACTTGTTTGTGCCGTTCTTTCTTTCCCTGCAGGCTGAACAGTTCTGTATACAGGATATAGGTACCAACCGGCAGTTTCATTCCTTTTTCATCCAGTCCGTCCCATACCCAACGACCGCTGATGCCCAACAGTGAATTCCGCACCAGGTTTCGTACCGGCCTGCCTGCTGCATCAAATATCACCAGGTTGGCGATATAACCGGGTTCATTAACGGCATACTGTATCATCGCCAGGTCATCCCGGCCATCATTGTCCGGGGAGAATAATACCGGGCTGACTGTGATCGTTGCAGCAGTTGCTTCCACCAGGTGATACTGGGAATTTTTATAGCCCGGGGTGCCATACCCGGCTGTGGTGGCTGCACTATGCCAGTTACCCGGTTCATTGGAAAGTCCACCAGGATCCAGTCTTTCCAACGATACCCCTTCGGCATTACTGATCAGTTTAAAATGCCAGTCATCTTTATACTTTACTTCATCAATCACGGCTCCCTGTGCATTCAGTATTATAACATCCCCTTCATCATCCGGAAAAGAGGGTAAAGAGGAAACCGGCAATGCCGCTGACGGGTTGAGTACCTGGTAAAAAAGGGGTAACTGATCAGCTTCTTCCGTTACCACCAGGTATTCGCCGGGGAAAATATAAAATGGCTGCGGGCTTAGCACGCGGATGGAACTGATCACGCCACTGCTGTTGCGGTTGGCGATAAAGAGCCTGGCCGCATCAATGATTGTTGTACCCCGGTTATACAATTCGACATAATCATAGCCGTTAGGTACCGGGTTAAAAAGGATTTCGTTGATGACTATGTCCTGCGGATCCGCATCAGACGGCCGGCCGGCTTTCACTTCCATAGCCGTCATGGCATTTCCCTTACAATCTGTAAGGCCTGTAGCACCAATGGTATATACTGTGTTGTAGGAAATTGCAGCAGACATTTTTAACTGCACTTCATTAAACAATGGGGATACAGGAAGGGCATTGACTATGGTTAAACCGGGCCCGCAACTATAATGAGGGATCAAAGCGGCAGTCAGGCTGTCCAGGGGTTCATCAAATACCAGCCGGATGGTAATACTGTCAGTGGAATAAGCACGCAGGAGTTGCGGCGGCTCTTTATCTTCATTGATGGCATCCGTTGCATTTTTCTTTCCCGGTGTCCCACCAGCCGGATGGGTACTGGCAGTCCAGTTTGACTTTCCACTGCAAGGATTATGGGTGTCTTTCATTTCCAATGACCAGCCACCTTCTTTTTTTAAAGCATTGCCATACCATTCACTGGTATAATTCACGGTATGGATGATCCGTCCATCCGGAGCTTTGAGTGCAATCCATTCCCCGTCATTATCCAGTGAGGGAAAGGAACTGACTGCGACACTGCTGCCAAACTGGTTCATGGCGGTCAAAGCAGAGGAGGAACAGATAATCAGAAAACTATCGGGCTGTAGTAAATAAGCCGGGACTGGTCCGCTTTGTCCGGAGGCATCAGTGATCCGCCAGTTTTGTAAGGAGATCGCATGACCCGTGGTATTCTTCAGTTCGATCCATTCGCTGGGGGGTAAACCAACCACAGGAGAAGGATCGGCCATGAACTCACTGATGACAATATCGAACCTGTTTTGCGACCACATACAAACAGGTGTAAGCAATAATATGCTTAAGCAGATGGATAAGGTTGTTTTCATAGGGACAAATATGTTTTTTTATGATATGCGGTGTTTATCCGTCGCCTTTCACTGAATTTTTTTTATCATTTTTTGGCATTCAGCCCCGGCAGGACTATTTTTGCCCCGCAATGATGACAATGAAACATACAAAACGCATTAAGAAACGTTCCTGAGGGAGGTTTGCAGCGTTATGTGTGTCCAGCATAAAAGTTTAGCAGGCCTTCCTTACGGAGGGTCTTTTTTTTATCCGTTGTTGTCGATGCGTAAACAAATTTTTTAATTAAAAAACTTCCGCCTTGCGGAAGATGGGGGGACAAAAAATGAAAGTTGCAGTAGTTGGCGCCACCGGACTGGTAGGCACTAAAATGTTACAGGTATTGGCAGAACGGAATTTCCCGGTGACCGAACTGGTACCCGTGGCTTCTGAAAAATCAGTAGGTAAAGAAGTGGAGTTTAAAGGAAAGAAGTATAAGGTAGTGAGTATGACTGATGCCATTGCCGCTAAACCAGCTGTTGCTATTTTCTCCGCAGGGGGTGGTACTTCACTGGAATGGGCGCCTAAGTTTGCCGAAGCAGGCATTACGGTAGTGGATAATTCTTCAGCCTGGAGAATGGATCCTACCAAGCCACTCGTTGTTCCCGAGATCAATGCGGATATCCTTACCGCCGCAGATAAGATCATTGCCAATCCCAATTGTTCTACCATACAAATGGTGGTGGCCCTGAACCCGCTGCATAAAAAGTACGGGATCAAACGTATTGTCGTCAGCACCTACCAGAGTGTAACCGGTACCGGGGTGAAAGCCGTAGAGCAACTGCATGGGGAAAGAAGGAAGCAGGTGAAAGGCGATACCACTGAATACCCGATGGCCTATAAATATCCTATCGACCTGAATGTAATTCCCCAGATCGATGTATTCCTGGACAACGGGTACACGAAGGAAGAAATGAAAATGGTGAAAGAAACCAATAAGATCATGCGGGATGATTCCATCCGGGTAACTGCCACCACGGTGCGTATCCCCGTGATGGGCGGTCACAGTGAAGCAGTGAATGTGGAATTTGCCAATGATTTTGATCTGGGCGAAGTAAAAGCATTGCTGCAATCAGCTCCCGGTGTGGTGGTGGTGGATGATCTCGCGAACCAGCAATACCCGATGCCCATGGATGCCCATGAAAAAGATGAGGTGTTTGTAGGCCGTCTCCGGAGAGATGAAAGCCAGGCCAATACCCTGAACATGTGGGTGGTGTCGGATAACCTGCGCAAAGGCGCGGCCACCAATGCGGTGCAGATTGCCGAATACCTGAACAGCAAAGGCTTACTCGGCTAATGCGTGATTAATAAACTGAATCATCGGTTGCAGTGCATCAAAAGCTGCAACCGTTTTTTTTACCAGGTCTTTGGAAGTAAGATCCGTGTCTTTCAGGCTGGCCAGGGCCACATAACTTTTCAGTTTGAGGTATTCCCCTGCCGGGTTATCCGCTTCATAACCCTTGGGTAAACGGGTCAGTGTATATTCAGCAGAACGGGAAATATCGCCATAGACGGCTTTGAATTTTTTATTGGCGAGTATCTTTTTAAAGTCAGCGAAATTATAATCGATCTCCTGCCTGATTTTAGACAGCTCCGGCGGCATCGGCATCCACAATCCACCTCCCACAAATGCCTGTCCGGGCTCACAATGAAAATAAAAACCTCCCAGGATGGATTTCTTCCCACCCGGATTAAAGTACGCCCCCATATTGGTTTTGTAAGGTGATTTGTCCTTGGAAAAACGCACATCCCGGTTGATCCGGAACATACAGTTCTTCGCCAGCAGGCTGCTGTAAGCCGGGTTCTTCTTTCCAAATTCATGAATGACCGCCTGCACAAAACCCGCAAAATCAGCTTTGGCGGCTTCATAGGTTTTCCGGTTTTTATCAAACCAGGCTTTGTTGTTATTCTTCTTAAGGGCCTTGAGAAAACTCAGGGTAGACGGCTGGAGCATCAGGAAAAAATTTCGGATAAAGATAGAGGAAAGAGGCGAGAGGCAAGAAGCGAGAGGCGAGAGGCGAGAGGCGAGAAACGAGAAGCGAGAAGCGAGAAGGGAGGAAACTCCGATCTCGCTTCTTATTATTTGAACAGGTCCTGTTTTACCAGAATTGGTATGCTTAGATTAATCCTCTCAGCATGGGCTGTTGACCTGCCTACCGGCAGGCAGGCTACTAACTACCGACTACTAACTACTAACTCACTTCACCCTTCCCCAATTCTCCCCGCTCTTAATCCTGTACAAGGTCATTTCACTTACATCGTACTTGGCAGCGAGCTGGCGGATACTCAGGTTGCGGTTTTTATTGCCCAGTGTGGCTTTGATCTTACTGACCTGGGATGCCGTGAGTTTAAGCCCTGTGGTCTTATTGGCCTGTTTGACTTTGTAGGCTTTTTTGGCCGGACTTTCCTGCTGGTGAGCCATCATTTCTTCAAGGGTGGCCCATTTCAGGTTCTTTACATCATTGTCCAGTTTATTGTGGTTCTTGTGTATGACATATTTGAAAGCAGGAGATTTCCTGTTCACCATCAGTTTGGCTATTTCACGGTGAATATAGAGCGTGCCTTTGTTGCCGGGGCGATGCAGGTTGAGGGTGCGGTATCCTGTGGTGAGGGAACCGCTCAATAGTTTCCCATCCGTTACGTCTTCTTTATAGCTGGCAATACGGCCTTTGCTGGATACAGCATAACGATTTCGAAGTTGCCTCCATCCGGAAAAACTCAACGGTTTCCAGATTTCACCGGCTAATTTTTTGATCATGGTGATAAGTTTTATTTAGCCAGGACAGGTTGCGTTAATAACGGCGGGTACGATCAGGTTATCAGTGCAAGATTCAATCACTACTAAGTTAGACCATATTCAGGTCAACCACAATATTTATTTTTGGCCGATCAGTTGCAAAAACTCCTCTTCGGAGATGATTTTAACCGAATTGATCTTTTTGGCCTTCTCCAGTTTACTGCCTGCATCTTCTCCCACCACCAGGTAATTCAGTTTCGCACTCACGCCACCCAGTATCTGTCCACCTTGTTCTTCCGCCATCGCTTCCGCCTGGCTTCGTTTCAGGGTAGGGAGGGTGCCGGTGAAAAGAAAGGTCTGACCTGCCAGGCTGCCGGTTCCACTCATTTCCTTTTTTTCATTTTTCAGGGTTAAACCAAGCTTTTCCAGTTCCATCAGCATATCAATATTGTCGGTATTGCTGAAAAACTGGTGAATACTGCCACCCACTTTCGGTCCTACATCTTCGAGCAGCAATAACTGCTCCAGGGAGTACCCTTTCAGGTCCAGTAAATGACTGACTGCCTGTGCCAGGGTTTTGGCCGTGGTTTCCCCCACAAACCGGATTCCAAGTGCATAGATCAGCCGGTGGAGGGGTTGTGTTTTTGATTGACTGATGGCCGCTTGCAGGTTATCGATCGATTTCTGGCCAAAGCCTTCCATTCCTTTCAGTTGGGTAAAATCAAGGGTATAAACGGAGGGAATATCTTTTAATAAACCCAGCTCATAAAACTTCCGGACATTGGCTTCGCCAAAACCGCGGATATCCATGGCATCTTTACTGACAAAATGGATGATCCGTTCCACCACCTGTGCCGGGCATTCAATATTCACACAACGCCAAACGGCTTCTTCTTCTTCTTTAAAGAGCTTACTGCTGCAGACCGGGCATTTTTTTGGAAATTGAATGGGTTGTTCTTCCCCGCTGCGGAGTTCGGGCATTGATTTTACGATCTGCGGGATCACATCACCGGCTCTTTCGATCAATACGGCATCCCCGATACGCAGGTCTTTTTCCCGGATATATTCTTCATTGTGTACCGAGATACTGCTGACCGTTACACCTCCCACCGCCACCGGTTCCAGTTTGGCCACCGGGGTAACCGCACCTGTACGGCCCACCTGGAACTCCACATTCAGGAGTTTACTGGTCGCCTGGCGGGCTTTAAATTTAAACGCAATGGCCCAGCGCGGATGGTGGGAAGTCATCCCCATTTTATCCTGCAGGGCAAAATCATTTACCTTGATCACCATGCCATCAATCTCATAGGGCAGGTCATCGCGGGTGGCTTCAAATTCCTCCACATATTTTATAACCCCGGCAATGCCTTTGAATACTTTTTTCTCCAGCTCCGGACTGCGGAAACCCAGTTCCCAAAGCAATTTCAAAGAACCCGCATGGGTGCTGAGCAGGGCGGGGACTGCTGCTCCTTTGTTCAATGTATAGTAGCTGACGTGATAGACAAAGGCTTCAAGATTACGTTTGGCCACTTCTGAAGAATCTTTCAGGCGCAGTGTGCCTGAAGCCATATTGCGCGGATTGGCTTTCGGATCTTCTCCCTGGGCAATCAGGAGGTCATTGTATTTTTTGAAATTCGATTTATTGATGAGGACCTCACCCCGTATCTCGATCTGCTGGATACCATGGGCCGAAAAGCCAGCTGAAAGGGGAATGGTTTTGATCTGCCGGATATTGGTCGTGATCTCATCGCCTTCCACCCCATCACCCCGGGTGGCGCCACGTACCAGCAGGTCGTTTTCAAAAATCAGGGAGATACTGGCCCCGTCAAATTTGGGCTCCACACAATATTCAATACTATCCAGCCCCGTCAGTTCCCTGGCTTTGCGGTCAAAATCCTGCAGGTCTTCTGCATCGTAGGAATTGTCCAGCGATAACATGGGTACCAGGTGCTGTACCGTCGGGAAATCTTTGGTCAGCCCCTTGGCCACCCGCTGGGTGGGTGAATCCGCGGTCACCTGGTCCGGATGCTCTTTCTCCATTTTTTCCAGCGCCTTATAAAGCTGGTCGTATTCAAAATCCGCCACCAGTGGTTCATTCAAAACATAATACCGGTACTCATGAAAACGCAGGACTTCCCGGAGTTCGGAAATACGGGACGCGGGGATTGAACCGTTTTTTAACAGATTAACTAATTCATTAGTAATCTTTTGTGTTTGCTTTGTTCGATCGGTTGAATACATAGACAGGACGCTTGATGCATAAAGTTAAATAGCTCCGGGGGATAAAAATACCCGCTTCTTTATCCGGGCTGGAAAAAGTAATGTGTCGTTAGTACATATTTATTAACTTCGAAGATGGAATCCCGGTTTTGGTTGAACAGGATCGCCGGATTCTAAACTGCTAAAAAAGCTTGCTATGAAAAAAATTGCAACCCTGCTATTTGCATTGGTATTGTTTCTGGTGTCGGCCAATGCACAGTTACTTACCTGGACTCCTGATTTTTCCAAGGACAATGATAATATCAATATAACCATGGATGCCAGTAAGGGCAACCAGGGCTTGTTTAATTATGCGAACACGTCAGACGTGTATGTGCATATAGGATTGATCACCAGTGCCAGCACCAGTAATACCGACTGGAAATATGCCAAGTTTACCTGGGCCACCACACCCGCTGCCGCCCAGGCCACTTATATCGGCAATAATAAATGGACCTACAGTATTAATAATGCCCGTACTTTTTTTAACGCGCCATCCGGTGTACCGGCCGGGGAAACAATTCTGAAGATCGCTATCTTATTCCGCAACGGCGCAGGTACCGCGGTACAACGGAATGCGGATGCGAGTGATATGTATATCCCGGTTTACGATAATACAGTGGCCACCCGCTTTACTGTTCCGGTATTTCAACCTACGGCTGTCAGAATCCCCGAACCCATCAGCAAACAGGTTGGCGATAATATTCAGCTGACAGCGATTGCCAATATTTCATCAACCATGAAGCTTTTCCTGAATAATACAGAGATACAAACTGCTTCAGGGGTGACGACTATTTCCGCAAACCCCGTCCTGACCACCGGGGGCAACCAGACCGTTCGCGTGGATGCTATTGACGGGGCCACCACCAAATCAGAATCTTTCCAGTTTTTTGTATCCGCCCCTGTGAATGTGGCGCCCTTACCAGCCGGTGTACGTGACGGGATCAATTATGAAGCCGGTAATACATCCGTAGTACTGGTTCTGTATGCACCCAATAAAACAAGGGTCTCGGTGATCGGAGAATTTCCCGGCAGTAACTGGGCCGAACAAAGCAATTATGTAATGAATAAAACGCCGGATGGGAATTACTGGTGGTTGCGGATCAGCAGTCTTACCCCGGGTACCGAATATGCGTTTCAATACCTCGTGGATGGTTCACTGAAAGTGGGAGATCCCTATTCAGAGAAAATCCTGGATCCGAATAATGATTCCTTTATTTCTTCCACCGTTTATCCTTCACTGAAAGCTTACCCGACCGGGTTAACCACCGGCATCGTAAGTGTGCTGCAGACCAATGCACCGGCTTATACCTGGACCGTCAGCAATTTTGCCCGTCCGGATAAACGCAACCTGGTGATCTATGAAATGCTGCTCCGCGATTTTGTGGATGGGCATGACTGGAAAACACTCAAGGATACGCTGAATTATTTTCAGACCTTGGGGGTGAATGCGATCCAGCTGATGCCGATCAATGAATTTGAAGGCAACGAAAGCTGGGGGTATAACCCGGACTTTTTCCTGGCTCCTGATAAATACTACGGACCTAAAAACAGGCTGAAGGAATTTGTAGACAGTTGCCACCGCCGCGGTATCGCGGTGATCATGGATATCGCGCTGAATCATACAACCGGGGAAAACCCGCTGGCCAAATTATACTGGAACAGCAGTACCAACCAGCCGGCCGCGAATAATCCCTGGCTGAATGTTACGGCCACCCACCCGTACAATGTATTCAATGATTTCAACCATGAAAGCCTGGCTACCCGTTATTTTACATCAAGGGTGGTGGAACACTGGCTGCAGGAATATAAGATCGATGGATTCCGTTTTGACCTGGCCAAAGGGTTTACGCAAAACACACTTTGCGGAGGTAGTACCACTAACGAAGCCTGTATCGCGCAGTACCATGCCGACCGGGTGGCGATCTGGAAACGATATTATGATACCTGTCAGCTGAAAGCAGCCGGCAGTTATGTGATCCTGGAGCATTTTGCGGCCGACCAGGAAGAAATCGAGTTATCGGATTACGGTATGATGTTATGGGGCAACGATACTTATAATTTCGGTGAAGCTTCGATGGGCTGGGTCAATACCTCCAATTTTGACCGCTATCTCTATTCATCCCGTGGCTGGAACAAACCTCATCTGGTGAGTTATATGGAGAGTCATGATGAAGAAAGGATGATGTATAAGAATCTGAATTTTGGCAACACGGTCAACAGTGCCCATAATGTACGGGATCTGCCCATTGCTTTAAGAAGAGTTGAACTTGTTGCAGGCTTTTTCCTGGCAGCACCCGGTCCGAAAATGATCTGGCAGTTTGGCGAACAGGGCTATGACTTTTCCATTAACCGTTGTACAGATGGAACCATCAATAACAACTGCCGGCTCAGCAATAAACCGATCCGCTGGGATTATTTAACTGTGACAGGCCGGAAAAGACTTTATGATATTTTCAGCAGTATGAACAAACTCAGGGCGCATCCCTGGTATAAGGATGTGTTTACGGCGAATAATATCACGATCAGCCGCAGTCTCTCCGGGGCATTTAAAACACTCACCTTGCGGAGTGCCACGGATAGTTCCATGTTATGTGTGATCGGGAATTTTGATGTAACAGCGCAGACCAGTTCATTCACATTCCCTTCTGCAGGCACCTGGTATGATTACCTGGGAGGCAATACATTTACATCTACCGGAACCGCTCAGAGTTTTAACCTGCAACCCGGCGAATTGCATGTATTTGTGAACCGTAACCTGACCAACGCAGTGGTCACCGCTACCGGTGGTGTAACACCCGGGGACAATAGTTTTGCCGCCAATGTTTTCCCGAATCCCGGGGGAGCGGCCAGCCAGCTCGAACTGAATGTCCCGCAAACCGGTATCGTCCATGTTGAATTAGCTGATATGGCCGGTCGCCGGCTGGGGACTATTTTGTCCCAAGCACTGACAAAAGGAAAGCACAAGATAGCAATCGGTGAAAAAATAAGTATGTTGCCGTCCGGAATCTATCTGATGACGCTCCGGAACGGAACAAAAACCATCCAGTTAAAACTGGCGATTCAATAACAGACCAAAAGCTGCAGCGATGACCGAGAAAGCCTTACAACAACTGAAGACGGCGGAGACCGAGAAGATCAGTCACCTTGATTATTTCAATATTGGTATATCGATTGACTGTGTGATTCTCGGGTATGAAGACAAAGAACTGAAAGTACTGCTGATCAAATCGGATATGCAGGAGTTTTCCGGACTCTATTCCCTGCTGGGCGATTTCATAAAACCCGATGAAGACCTGGAAGCGGCTTCTTACCGGGTACTGAAAGAGCGCACCGGGCTGGATGATGTATTCCTGGTGCAGGTGAAAACCTTTGGTAATATCAACCGTCACCCCTCAGGCCGGGTAATCACGGTGACTTATTATTCCCTGATTGATGTCAGCAACCACAAACTGCAGCTTGACCTGAATGAACTGCACTGGCACCCGGTGAATGAAATAAAGAAACTCGCGTTTGACCATAAACTGATCCTGGATACCTGCCTGGGCCGTCTCCGCCAGCAGATAATGGAGCATCCGGTTATATTTAACCTGTTACCTGAAAAATTCTCCCTGCGTGAATTGCAGGAGCTCTACCAGGCCATATTGGGCGTGGAACTTGACCGCCGGAATTTCAGGAAGAAAATTTCCATCAAGGACTGGCTGGTGGATATTGATGAGATGGAACGGGATGTACCCCACCGTCCGGGTAAATTATACATGCTGAAAAAGCAATACCGCAACAAGTCGGTAAAGAACGGCGTGCCACTGCAACTGGCTTAATTTATTTAAAGCGAACCACCCACGACCAGCCTGGAAGGAAGGATGATCGACCTGGACGCCGTGGGCCCTTCCATATTCTCCAGCATCCGTTTAACAGAAAGTTTACCCAGTTCAAAACCACTGGTTTCGATATATGTGACTTCCGGTTTATATAACCCGGGAATAAATCCATTACTGATGGCCAGTACCGAAATATCATCCGGGATATGCAGGTCGGTCTGGTAAATACTTTTCATGGCACCGATCAGCAATTCATCACTCATACAGAAAATATGATCCGGACTGTTTTTTTTGCCAAGGACTTCGGCGGTTATTTTACGGGCTTCCGCACTGTTGAGGCAATGCCGGATATCCAGGGTGGGGGGCGATTTTTCCTTTTCAAATACTTTCAGGAACGCATCTTTCCTTTTTCGGGTAATAGAGAGATCAGGATTACCCAGTAAGGCCAGTACTTTTTTCTTTTTATACTTGAGTATGGTATTGGCAGCCAGGGTGGCCGCTTCTTCGTCAGCCATACAGATGGTATCAAAACCCGTATCCTCTGGCACTTTATCAAAGAAGATAACCGGGGTGCCGGTCTCCTTAAATTTATTATAGAGCGGACCTGAATTGCTTTCAGGTACCAGGGAGATAAAGACCCCGTCCACCCGGTTCAGTTTACAAAGCTTGAGGTTCTCTGCTTCCTGCAGGGGGTCATCACCGGATTGCAGGATGATCAGGGAATACCCGTTTTTCCGGGCTTCTTCTTCCACGGCAGCAATAAAAGAATCATAGAAGAGGTTGGAGATCACTGGTACAATCAGTCCGAAAACCCGGCTTTTATTGGTACGCAGGTTCACCGCGTAGGAATTGGGTTCATATTCCATCAGTAAGGCCAGTTCTTTGACTTTCCGTTTAGTGTTTTCGGAAATATCCGGATGATTCTTCAACGCGCGTGACACAGTAGAAATACTGATATTCAACTGGGTTGAGATCTTTTTGAGTGTGGCGGGGCTTCCCATAAGCGGCAATCGTATTGAATATAAAAGTAATTTTTCCACCGCAAACATTTGCGGAAATGTTTTCGGCCTTTTTCGGAGACCCAAAACCCGCTAAAAGTGTTCTTGTTACATATAAATAACTATAAATTTATCGCGGATTGGGAATTTAACATTCTTTTTTACAAATGCAGCAAAGGGCGGATTTTAACTGCCTGATGTAATAATAAGATTGAAAGTTAGGTTCCCCGGTTGAAACAAAAGCCTGTCCCCCCTATTTGTTCCAGTGTTACAGACGGAACAGGCCATATGAATGTTGGATAATTACACCGATTATAATTTTTAAAAAAATCGATTGCTTATGTCTGCAAAAACTCTGCTTTCTGCTATCCTTTGCTTTGTGCTTGCGGTTTCCGTGCAGGTAGTATCTGCCCAGGACAGGACCGTAACAGGTAAAGTGACTGACTCAAAAGATGGTTCCCCCGTATCGGGAGCTTCTGTTCAGCCCAAGGGCACCCGGACAGGAACATCCACCCGTTCTGACGGAACTTTCTCTCTTTCCATCGGATCAAATGTAACCACGCTCGTGATTACTTCTGTGGGTTATGAAGCCCAGGAAGTGTCCGTTGCTGGTAAATCTTCCGTAGAAGTTTCCTTTGTTGCCACATTCGGGTCTAACCTGAACGAAGTGGTGGTAACAGGTTATGGAACGGCCAAGAAAAAGGACCTTACAGG
>CAZFLL010000021.1:0-46167 GCA_964519865.1 uncultured Chitinophaga sp.
CCAGACGCTCGAGCAGTGGGAAGAAGCGGAACGCTGGTAATTACTTGAGGTCTCTCTTACTGTTGATACGGTAGCAGATCAGCCAGATAATTGTGGTAAGGACGATGGTCATGCCCACATGCATGGGTATGCGGTCCAGTGACTGCTGGTAGGCTTCCGGGGATCTTAATTTCCCGAAAAATGCAGGGGGCGGTATCATCCGGTCAGATATTTCTATGGGTAAGAAACGGCCAATATCATTCACCTTAACATAAAAGAGGCTGACCAGTATGTTCTCCAGTATCAGGAAGTAAAAGATAAAAATGCCCAGGGCAATAAAAGCTTTACGTACCAGGAATCCGATTAAAAAGGCGATGGATAACTGAGCAAAGGTCTGCAGGGCAAACAAACCGGTATAATATGCCTGACCCCAGTTATTGCCATCTCCATCCTTTAATGTAACGAACCCACTGACCACACTGGCTGCTACGTATAATAAGGTAATCAGCAGGGTTACAATCAGCACATCAATCAGTTTGCTGGTAATGAACTGCCCGCGTCCCCAGCCATCAATAATATTCTGGCGATGGGTGCGGAATGTATATTCATTACTGATAAACATGATGACCACTACGGCCGGGATAAATACAAAAACGGAAGAGAAATAGGCCACCGAATGCCAGGCTTCCGGGAAGGCAAAGGGATTACCGACGGCCATCTTTAATAACTTGCCGGCCGTGTTCTTCTGTTCAGTCATGTCTTTGTATACCCAATAGAACATATAGTTGACCCCTGGATAGGAGAGGGCTGTTAACCCCATAACCCACCAGAAGGCATTATATCCTTTTATCTTCAGCCATTCGGTTCTGATCAGACTTGTCATATCGGTTAAATTCAGTGTTAGTTATTGGTTAATTCAAAGAACCGGGCTTCCAGTCTTTTTTTCTTCAGCAACAGGTGGTTCAGTACAATCCCATTGTCAAAACAATACCGGTTGATATCTTCCATACGGGCTGTTCCCTTGGGCAGTATCACCTGCACGGTATTCGCTTTAAGATCAGTAACCACTTCATGTCCCTGTCTTTGTAAAATGGAGGCCAGCGCGGAAAGATCAGCAGCACTCAGTTCTACTATATCTTCATCCATCAGCACATCTTCCACATTTCCGGTGGTCAGCAGGTTACCGGTTTTTAAAATGGCCACATGACTGCACACTTTTTCCACTTCATCCAGGAGGTGGCTGGCCATGATAATAGTATGGCCTTTTTCACGCAGCTCAATGATCAGTTCCCTGGTTTCAGCAATACCCACCGGATCCAGCCCATTGGTAGGTTCATCCAGTACCAGTACTTTGGGATCACCCAATAAGGCCGCCGCAATCGCCAGCCGTTGTTTCATACCAAGACTATATGAACTGAAGCGGTACCTTCTGCGTTCAAAGAGATTTACCTTTTTAAGCACTTCTATAATTTCTGCTTCAGTACCACGGCCACTGATAGCCTGCGTGATCTTCAGGTTTTCGATGGCAGAGAGATAGGTATAAAAATTAGGAGTCTCCAGTAAGGAGCCGATTTTCCGGCGTTGTTCCGGTGAACCGGGTTGCCCAAACCAGCGGAAGCTGCCCGAATTGGCTTTTAATACATCCATCACAATACCCAGCAGGGTGGTCTTACCGCTGCCATTGGGTCCGAGGATACCAAATACACTTCCCTGCGGCACTTCAAAACTGACACCATTCAGGGCTTTGACCGATCCATAGGACTTGGCGATATTCTCAATCGACAGGACAGTACTCATACGCGTTGATTTCAGGGCTCAATATAAAAGTTTCCGGGGTATCCTGTGCAACAATATGTTGACCGGTATGTTATTTTAATCACTATTTTCAGACAACATGGCAACAATATTGGTTACAGGTGGTACAGGTTTGGTCGGGAAAGCGCTCACCAGGGCACTGACAGCAAAAGGACATGATTGTATTATAATGTCCCGAAATCCGGGACCGGGTAAGAACGGTATCCGCTATGCCGTTTGGGATCCGGCTGCCGGAATTATTGACCAGAAGTCCTTGCAGGAAGCGGATTTTATTATTCACCTCGCCGGGGCCGGTGTGGCCGATAAACGATGGTCCATTGCCCGCAAAAAGGAAATCCTCGATAGCCGTGTTCAGAGCGGTGAATTACTGGTAAAAAAACTGGCCACCATTCCGCATAAAGTGAAAGCCGTCATCAGTGCCTCCGCGATTGGCTGGTATGGGGCTGATCCGGTCATTCCCAACCCTCATCCTTTTACCGAAGAACATCCAGCCGATAAAGCCTTCCTGGGCGACACCTGTCGCCAATGGGAAGAAAGCCTGCATCCACTAACGGCCATGAATATCCGGTTGGTTAAATTCCGGATCGGGATTGTGCTCAGCCGGGAAGGTGGGGCATTGAAAGAGTTTTTAAAACCCCTCCGGTTTGGCATAGCCGCTGTGCTGGGAAAAGGCAACCAGGTGGTCAGCTGGATTCACCTGGATGACCTGGTGAATCTTTTTATTTATGCTATCGGAAATGAACAGCTCAGTGGTACCTATAATGCAACCGCCCCGCAACCGGTCAGTAACCGGGAATTAACGCTGGCATTGGCAAAGGCCCGGAAACGGTTCTATATACCGGTGACTGTACCTTCATTTGTACTTAAAATAATGATGGGGGAAATGAGTATTGAAGTATTGAAAAGTGCGACAGTCAGTTCTGCTAAAATCAGTCAGGCAGGCTTTACATTTCTTTATCCGGCGATCAACCCGGCCATGGAAAAAGAAGCTCAACCCAGGTAATCCATGTTTTCCACTTCCGCATGATTGGGATGCCAGATATTACTGAAATCGCCTATGATGGTCCGGCCGTTTTCGTAGTTCCTCTTATTCAGTTTCAGCTGCAGGATATCGTCATCACATACCCGGCGGTACATGGGATGCAATGTGCCTCCCTTGGTTCCGGCAGGTTTATCTGCTTCATACTGGTACTCGGGATCAACAAGTGTACCACGGGGATACATGATACCTGGCGCTCCTTTGCCCCTGATATCAATAATTTCGGGGTGCTCCAGTCCGAGTGTATGACCGTATTCATGGGCGGCCGTAGTGGAACCCTGGTATAAGTTCTCAAGTTTAAAATAACCACTGTTGCAACCCAGGCCATCCACAAAGGAGATATTGCCGAATGCAAACTCTTCAATCCTGAAATAATTATTCCGGGGATCAAGGTTCTGGTAAATATCAAGGTCAGTCAGGCCAGGAATGCATTCGGCACTGATACGGAATACCACCTGGACTAAATAATCATCTATCGTGATCCAGGTACCCGGTTCATTCCAGAGCGTTTCTATTTCTTCCCGCATAAGCAAAGTCAGCTCCGGGCTGGCGGCATTACCATAGCTGATGATTTTTGATTCGATGAGCAGTTGCTGCTGCTGTATTTCTGCTGTTCCCATAGGTCTTTCTGTTCGCTGTGCTGAAAAATCAGCAGTTAAAAATCTATTGCAGGTACTGAACCAGGTAATCCGTTACTTTCTGGTAAAGATGAACCCTGTCTTTCCCCAGTACATTATGCTCATGACCGGGATAAATCATATAATCCACCTGTACCCCCTTCTCCACACAGGCTTTAACGAAATTCACGGAATGTTGTTGTACCACCACCGGGTCCTGCAGGCCATGGATAAGCAATAATTTACCTTTCAGTTTGCCGGCCTGGCTGATCAGGTTGGTGGCGGCATATCCTTCGGGGTTTTCCTGGGGAGTATCCATGTACCGTTCCCCATACATGATCTCATAGTATTTCCAATCCATAACCGGTCCGCCGGCTACCGCGGCTTTAAATACACCGGGGCGATTGAGCATATAGTCGGTCGTCATAAACCCGCCAAAGCTCCATCCAAATAAACCCATCCGTTTCATATCGGTGTAAGGTTGTGACTGCAGGAAACTGATCCCGGCATCCAGGTCTTCCATCTGGGCCTCGCCGAGTTTGCGGAACATGGACTGCTCAAAAGCTTTTCCGCGGTTATCACTGCCCCGGGTATCCAGGGTAAACACCACATAACCCTGCTGGGCCATATATCGGAACCAGTAATCACCGGCACCGGCATTCCAGTTGTTCAGGATCATCTGTGCATGCGGACCACCATACCAGTATACAATCACCGGGTATTTTTTATCCGCTGAAAAATGAACCGGTTTGAACAGGCGGCAGAAAAGACTATCACCTGATTTAGTTTTTATTGTAAAGAGGGAGAGTTCCGTTGCTGCATAATCCTTCAGCGGATTCTCAGCCTGCAATAAAGTTTTAGGAGCTGTTTTTCCCGGCTTTTTTATATCCAGTAACTGGATGGTTCTCGCGTTATCAATGGTACTGTATACATCCAGTATGGCAGTCCCGTCGGCACTGACCTGCGCGCTGTGCACACCAGGCTGAGTGGTGACCGTGGTTATTTTACCGGACTTGAGGTTAACGGCACAGAGTGATTTATTGACGGCAGAAAGTATAGTGCTGACAAAAAACAAGTTTTCCCCCCTGGTATCAAATCCTTTTACTTCGAGCACTTCCCAGTTGCCTTTGGTGAGTTGTCTTATCAGTTTTCCGTTTATATCATACTGGTACAGCTGATTCCATCCATCCCGGTTACTCTGCCAGATAAATTGTGATGGATTTGACTTAAGAAATAACATCGGTACCAGTGGCTCCACATATTTTTCATCTTTTTCTTCAAACAGTGTTTTTACAAAATCACCTGTACTCACATCGTATTGATTCAGTTTCATATGATTTTGTTCACGGTTCAGAACCGCGATAAAAACATATTTATCATCCGGACTCCAGGCTATATTGGTCAGGTACTGATCGGCGGGTTGTCCGGTTTTCAGCCAGATGGTGGTTTCGGTTTCTGTATTATATACGCCCACCCGTACATGATGGCTTTTATCTCCGGCCATGGGGTACCTGATCATCTCTGCTTTCGCCGGTCTTTCTGTCCAGTCAATGATCGGATACTCACTCACCATACCCTGGTCCATCCGGTAAAACGCCAGCCGGGTGCCTTTATTACTCCAGAAAATACCTTTGCTGATACCAAATTCATCCCGGTGTACGGATGATGCATAAACAATATCCTTACTGCCATCAGTAGTCACCTGGTTGCTGCGGTTGTCGGGGCCACTCACATAGAGATTGAACTTGTCCAGGTAGGCTGTAAAACCCGCTACACTTTCTTCCGCATTTTCTTTTCCAGCCAGTTCTTTGGTCAGGAGGGTCTTTATTTTTTTGGCCGCCGGATCATACGAAATTTTATCTCCTTTCAGATTCATGATCCAGCCACCGGGAGTAAATCGTATTGCCGGCATTGTGGAAAAGGTGTCGGCGCCGGCTTCTGCCAGCTGATTGTTCAGTGTATGCAGGGATAAATACGGGAATTCACTGTTTGCCAGTTTATAATTACCCCGCATCCAGAAATCCAGCCCGTTCTGTTTTTTCAGGAAAATATAATCATTACTGCCCTCAAAAAACTGGAGCTGGGCCAGGTTTTCAGGCGCCAGGGTGGTCCGGGCACGTAACATCGCATCTTCGAGCGTAAGGAGTTTGTTCTGGGCAACACTAAACAGGCAATAGCCGCTAAAGAGGATGGCGAGTAAGAACTTTTTCATGCTGGGTGTTTTGGTCCGGATAAAGGTAGGGAAACTTAATTTTCAAATGAATGACGGGGACGACCTTACTAATTCTTTCAGTATCCGTGAAATTGATAGTTGCAGGAGCTTCAAGGCTACAGAAATGTAAAACGGGAGCAAAGCTCCCGCTGTAAAACTCTTTATTACGCTAACTGGATTTTTGATTATGCTTTTCCTGCTTAAAAGAGGCTTCAATCTTTCAGGCTACCGACCTGCCTTTGCCGGCAGGCAGGCTACTAACTGCCGACTACTAACTACCGACTAGTTTCTCACTGGTCTTCCACTTTTAAGCACACTCTGTATCCTTTCCAATGTTTTCTTTTCCCCGCATAAGGATAGAAAAGCCTCCCTTTCCAGGTCAAGCAGGTATTGCTCGGATACCAGGGTGGGTTCACTCAGGTCGCCACCGCACATTACGTAGGCCAGTTTTTTTGCAACCAGTGCATCGTGTTCAGTGGCATAGTTTGCCGTTTTCATTGCATGCACACCAGCGTATAAAGCACCAAGTGCTGATTGGCCTAAAACTTTAATGTCATTACGCTGAACAGGGGCTGTATATCCGCTGTCAAATATTTCGATGACTGATTTTTTGGCTTCAGCGATACGACGTCCCTGGTTCATGACCACTTCATCCAGTCCTTTACGGTAAACACCCAATCCAAAACCTTCCTGGGCGGAAGTGGCGACTTTGGCAGTGGCTATGGAAAGGAACCGGTTTTTCAGGGTGATGGTTTCGGGTTCATCTTCATGCATTTCATCGGAAGCACGTAACACAAATTCTTTGGTGCCACCACCACCGGGGATCAGTCCAACACCCAATTCCACCAACCCGGTATAGGTTTCTGCGGCCGGGCAACATTTATCGGCATGCAGATTCAGTTCGCAGGCACCACCCAGGGTTAATCCATGCGGAGCAACCACAACGGGGATTGAAGAATAGCGGGCCCGCATCATCGTTTGCTGGAAGAAGCGGATGGCCATATTCAGTTCATCGTAATCCTGCTCAATGGCAAACATAAAGATCATACCTACATTGGCGCCGGCTGAAAAGTTGGGCCCTTCATTGGCAATGACCAGTCCTTTATAGTTTTTTTCTGCTTTATCTATTGCGGTCTGGATGCCACTCAGTACATCACTGCCGATACTGCCCATCTTGGTAAACCACTGCAGGCCGAGCACATCATCCCCGAGCTCATAGAGCCGGCAACTACCGTTTTTCCAGACCTGTTTATCGGTATAATTGCTCATTACGATAAAGGCCTCACCGCCCGGTAATGCTTTATATGTTTTTGAGCCCGGATCGTAACTGTATTTTTTTCCGCCTTCCACTTTGAAGAACGACTTATTACCGGCAGCCAGCATTTCTTCCACCCAGGGAGCTACTTTATAACCAGCGGTCTTCATGGCCTCGGTGGTTTTGGCCACCCCCAGAACATCCCAGCTTTCAAAGGCTCCGATTTCCCAGCCAAAGCCGGCCATCATGGCATCATCGACCCGATAGAGTTCATCACTGATCTCCGGAATACGATGGGAGATATAAGAGAATAATCCGTAATGAAACAGGCGGTAAAATTCACCGGCTTTGTCCTGTCCGGCCACCAGCATCTTTAACCGGGTATATAAGTCATCCACCGGTTTGGCGGCTTCGAGTGTGGCGAATTTAGGTTTCACCCTGGGCGCATACTCCATCGTATCCAGGTTCAATGTGAGGATTTCTTTCTCCCCGCCGGCTCCCTTTGTTTTTTTGAAAAAGCCCTGACCGGTTTTATCACCCAGCCAGTTATTGCTGACCATTTTTTCCAGCCAGCCTGGTATGGCAAACTGTTCGATGGCTTCATCGGCCGGACAATTATCTGCCACCCCTTTGGCCACTTTTACCAACGTGTCAATTCCCACCACGTCGGCGGTACGGAATGTCGCTGATTTGGGCCGGCCGATTACAGGACCGGTCAATGCATCTATTTCATCAATACTGAGTTTGAGTTTTTCTTTAACGTTCATGATGGCCATCATGCCAAATACTCCAATCCGGTTGGCAATAAAGGCAGGGGTGTCCTTACATAACACGGTGGTCTTGCCGAGATAGAGATCACCATAATTCATCAGGAACTCCACTATGGCCGGATCGGTATAGGGAGTGGGGATGATCTCCAGTAAGCGGAGATAGCGTGGCGGGTTGAAGAAGTGTGTCCCGCAGAAATGCTTTTTAAAATCATCACTGCGGCCTTCAGCCATCATATGAATCGGGATACCCGATGTGTTGGAAGTGATCAGTGTACCGGGTTTTCGGTACAGTTCCACCTGTTCAAATACTTTTTGTTTAATATCCAGCCGCTCCACCACCACTTCGATGATCCAGTCACAACCGGCGATTTCTTTCATGTTGTCTTCAAAGTTGCCGGTACTGATTCTCTTCACGACATCTTTATGATAGACCGGGGAAGGATTGCTTTTGATCGCGGCAGCCAGGGCATCATTTACAATCTTGTTCCGCACCGCAGGCTTCGCATCCGTTGCCACATCTTTGGGAACGATATCCAGTAACAATACCTGCACCCCCACGCCTGCAAAATGACAGGCAATGCGGGAACCCATTACACCACTTCCTAATACAGCAACTTTTTTAATGGCACGCTTCATAGATTCAGTTTTATAAAAGAGGTAAAAACAAAATTAGTTAGTTATGCAACTAATTTGAAATCGAAGATAAGATTTTTTGTGAATCAGGAAAAGGGGCATATTTCTTATTCAAAATCGATGGAAGGCAGGCCTTTTTTCTCCAGTTCATGCTGGTAACGGCGGTACATTTTCTTATTGCTTTTATAACCGGTACTGCTGCTCATTCCGCTCAGGGCGATACGGAGCAGGTAGTTGATGGCCGACCGGTCCCTGGCCCTAAGGGCAAATACCCACCCGGTTTTGGAGCTGTTATTTTTCCGGATTATAAAGTTATTGGCCACATAATTCAGCAGCCGGGTCATAAAGGGCTGTTTCTCATCCTTCCCGTTTTTAAGTATCCGGAACTTAAGATTCTTATAGAACATTTTCATTTCCCCGATAGCCAGGTATTCCCGACCCACCACCCGCATATTCAGGGTGTCAACATCACCAGTTATGAGTTTGGCAGAAACCAGTGGGATCAGCACCGGGTTAAGTACGTTTAGATTACCTGGTTTCGCACGCAGGGTCATTTTAAAGCCACCGAGTGAATCAGTGTAGGATTCTTTGAGCCGCAGTTGCACCCAAACCGAATCCATTACATATCCTGTTGCCCGGATCGAAAGGCTGTCGCTAGGGCGTATCCGGAAATTTTTCACATTCAGCATGGTCAGGTCCAGCCGGCGAATTTGTACGGTACCGGCCGCATTGGTTTTGTCACTGAATTCAGTATAATCATCAGAACCATCCGTAACCTGTATCGTATCCGCCGCAATTTTAAAAGGAACTTTGCGGATCAGGTTTGCCGGCAGCAGCCGGATCGAGCCCGCTGCAAATGGCAACCGCTTATCCCGGTAATCCGTGAACCAGGCCCTGGATATATTTATTTTTCCGATCTGGAACACACTGTCCCGTATAAACATTTTCCGGTCAACCGGACCAATCAGCATCGGGCCGCAGCCAACCGCGATATAATCCTTCCTGAACTTTTGCCGGGCCATAAAGGAATCAAGTCCCAGGCTGTTCCGGAACGAAAAGGTATCCAGCGAAACCATATGATTCAGCTGGCTGTACCCGGCATTCCGCCAGTCAAAATGACTTACTTTATCCTGGTAATTTCCGGTAAAACGTTCCAGCCTGAATTGTTCATTTGCCGCGACCAGCTGGTAGGGATCTGTCAGGATATCGGAATTGATTTTGATATTATGAATACTGGCTCCGTCCACCTGCAAGGTTCCGTATTTCTTACCGATGCTGTCAATAATGAAATGCCGGGCATTGAGTAAACTGACCATCGCTGACCAGTCCGCCGGTTCATCCCCGGCCGGATGATATACCAGGTTATTGATTTCGGTTTCGATTTCTCCCTCGCCGGCATCATAGTGTTTCCCCTTCGGACTCCGGTACCTGAAATGATCAAGATTGAGGGCCAGTTCACGGATACGGAGTTCAGGTGTATTGGTGTGACTCATTTCCAGCTGGCGGATATCCAGTTTATTGTCACTTTCGATTGAACCATTCCAGTCTATACTGATACTCCCATGTCTTCCTGTAAGATTGAACTGCACTTCGGGTTGCCTGATCAGCAACCGGCCGATACGGGCTGCAGGCAATAAGGCTTTTTTATCCTCATCAAGCATAAAGGCGGTAAGCACCGGTTTTTCAAGAACCAGTTCCTCCATGGTATACCGGCCATTCAGCATTTCATTGATATCCGGGATTATGCTGAGTGACGGGATTTGTAATGCCATTTTATTTTCCTGGTTGGTATGGTTGTAGACCAGGTTCGTCATAGTGGATAACTGCTTATCCGCTGCATTTAATTTATGTACGGTGAAAAGTGTGTTACTGTTTTTCATTTCGAAATCCTCAGCACTCAGCACCGGATTTTTAAGCCAAAGGGCTTTACCGGGAGCGGCAATCAGTCCATCCAGTTTTACGCGCGTGATATAGGACCGGATCGTGGTATTTCCGGTATTGATGGAAACACGGGTATTGGCTCCTTTAAGATCATTCAGTTCTATGGTCGGTTCCTTTCCGCTTGTTTCCTTTTTTTCCGGTAAGATCAAACGGACATCTGCTTTATCCCAGCTGATGCCGGTGGCCGTAATATCACCGGTTTCCTCATCGGTCAGGATATCATCCACGGCCGCATTTTCTGCCTGGATATTCATCCGGTTATCCCGGTCGGTTACCTGCATTTTTTTAGCCAGCAGGAAACCATTTTTATTCCCGGTGTACATCACTTCTTCCATCTTTATTTCGGTCCGGCCGGCCCGGATAATACCTGACCTGAAATCAAGATAATCCACCGCATGTTCAATGGCCCTGGCTTTCCTGGCCAGGAAAAGGGTTTTGGTGTGTACGGTCATCGATGCATCCACCAGCTGAATGGCATTGTTGTTTTTCAAGGTAAGGTCAATACGCCCGCTGACAATATTCATTTTGTCCAGCTGTATCAGTTGCCCGATATCCGCCAGGGTGGCAAAGATGCTCTTCTTGCCTTTTGTCGCGCCGGTCGTTTGAGCAGTATTGTATTTAATAGAAGGGTGAAACAGTGTGGCTTCCCGGGCTTTAAGCTGCTGGTTGAAAACGAGGTCGTCCCAGGATAAACCACTCAGTTCAAAACGGGGAATGCTGAAACTGTTAATGATTTTCCCGCCGGATAGTTTATTGAATTCAAACCGGTCCAGGTAGACCCGGTTTTCCCTGATCACAATACTGTCAAACTTCAGTTTGTATGTACTGTCACGGATGAAATTCTCATAGTTTCGGATAGCCAGGGCCACGCTTTTCACCGTGAGCGGCCTGGCATCATGCTGCGCCACTTTGAGTCCCTCCAGTTCAAAACTATTCTGCGTAAAGTTGAATGTGGCCGGCCGGCGGTCAATATTAATATTAATATGGAAGTCGGCATTTTTCACAATCACATGGTCCAGCAGCAGGTCGCCGGTCAGTTGCTGAATGATATCTTCCAGTTTCGGCGGGGCTTTTTTGATACCGGTGTTTCGTTTGCTGTTTTCAACGGTCAGGTCAAACCGGGGATTATTGCAATACACGGAATCAGCCTTGATCACTTCTGTATGGTAAAGGGTGTCAAAGTCTATATTCGCCAGCCGTAGTGTGTCAAAGAAAACCCGGAAGCGGGAAGGAGCATCCCCTTTCTGTTCGGCCAGCATCGTACAGCTGTCAAATTCCACCAGCCGCTGTTTCAGGTTTATTCTGAAATTGCTGAAAGAAAGCCGGTGGCGGCCATCCGGGAATATGATATCCTGGTTACGGGCATTCAGTACCACATTGTCACTGAATAATAATTTCTCCTTGCCATTCAGCGTATTCGTATCCACCGACAGGTTGTCAATATGAAAATGGATATTGCTGATCGTAAGTGGCAACTGGTCTGGCTGGATTTTATTGATCAACGTAAACCGGGCCCCGTCAATCTGGAAACGGTTTACTTTTAACGCCTGCAGGGCTTCCTGTATGGATTTATAGATCTTGCCCAGTTCTTCCGGGATGGAAACATCTTTCTTTGTTTCCGTACCGGCCGCTAAATGTTTGAGCCGGGTGACCACAATTTCCGGCTGTTCCAGGTTCAGTGAGTCAATGAGTAATTTGTTTTCAAAAAGAATCGGCCAGATTTTCTGGACGGAGAGTTTGATATGCTGTACATGAAAGCGGTAGGAGGTAGTGGCATTCAGTGAATCCGCCGTATAGATCACGGCATCGGTCAATTCCACTTTCCGGCTGAACCAGCTGAACCTGAATTTTTCCAGTTTCATTTTAAGCCGTCCATGGGACCTTGACTCCACCAGGTCTTCCACAATATGCCGGGCATTGTAATTGATCCAGGTGTGAAAGGCAAACAGCAATACCAGGAGAATGCCGGTAATGATACCGGTAAGCTTCAGTAATTTTTTTTTGCTCCTTTTCATTGTCAGATCGCGGGACCAGGTTTATATAAAATTACTGAATAAACAACCGTATAAAAGGAAAACCCCTGTTTAAACAGGGGCTTTCAGGAATTTAACGATTAACTGACAGCAGAACCCGGATCAATCGTGGCCGGAGGCTGTAAAAAATGCAGTTTACCTGCTTTGTCTTCGGCCATTAAGATCATGCCATTGCTTTCAATGCCTCTCATTTTGCGTGGGGCAAGGTTAGTTACCACGGTTACCTGCCGGCCGACAATCTCTTCAGGCTGAAAATGCAGCGCAATTCCACTCACAATAGTGCGTGTTTCGCTGCCCAGGTCCACCGATAGCTTGAGCAGTTTATCCGCTTTCTCCACTTTCTCGGCAGCCAGGATAGTGCCCACTTTCAGTTCGATTTTTGCAAAATCATCAAACTGGATCACCGATTTGGCAGGGGCGTCTTCTTTGACGACTTCCTTTTTAGGTTCTTCCATTTTCTTTAATCCGCTTTTAAGTTTTTCAATCTGTGCGGCGATCTCGGAATCTTCAATTTTCCGGAACAGCAACTGCGGTTCACGCAATGTATAGCCCACGCTCAGTAAATTCATTTTCCCGGCATTCTTCCAGTCCAGCATTTTATCCACGACTTTCATCATATGCAGCATCTTGTTGGCTGTATTCGGGAGAAAGGGGTTGACCAGGATCGCGAGATTGGCGGTCAGCTGCAGGCAGAGGTGCAGGCAGTTGTCAATGCTTTTCTGCACTTCCGGATTTTCAGCGAGTTTTTTTGCCACGATCCAGGGTTCTTTCTTCTGCATATACTGATTTCCTTTACGTGAAAGGTCGATCAGTTCAAAAAGGGCCTCCCTGAATTTATACTCTTCCAGCAGGCTTTCTATTTTTACTTTAGCCAGTTGGATATCGGCGGCTAAACCACGGTCATTGTCATCCAGCAGTTCTTCATGCAGCCGGGGCACTTTACCTCCGCAGAGTTTATGCATCAGCACCCAGGTACGGTTCACAAAATTGCCAAAGATCGAAACCAGTTCACTGTTCACCGCATCCTGGAATCCCTTCCACATAAACTCACTGTCCTTGGTCTCGGGGGCAATCTGTGTCAGGTAATACCGCAGCATATCCACGCACTGCGTACCGCCGTTTTCCTGTTTCACAAAATCGTTGATATAATCCCGCATATCGAGTTTCCAGTTGCGGCTCGTACTCATCTTATCGCCTTCCAGGTTCAGGAATTCATTGGCCGGTACATTCTCCGGTAAAATATTTCCATGCAGTTTCAGCATCACCGGGAAAATGATACAATGGAATACAATATTGTCTTTCCCGATAAAATGAACCAGTTTGGTGTCCTTATCGTACCAGTAAGGTTTCCAGTCTTTATTATTATTCAGCGCCCATTGTTTCGTGGCACTGATATAACCGATCGGGGCATCAAACCATACATAGAGCATTTTGCCTTCCGCATTCTTTACCGGGACTTTAATTCCCCAGTCCAGGTCACGGGTCACGGCCCTGGACTGCAGGCCGCCTTCAATCCAGCTTTTGCATTGGCCTGCAACGGTCGGGCGCCAGTCATCCTTGTGTTGTTCGAGTATCCATTCCCGTAAGAATTGCTCATGTTTACCGAGTGGCAGGTACCAGTGGGAGGTTTTTCTCTTTACCGGGGCCTTCCCGCTCAGGGTACTCACCGGGTTGATGAGTTCATCGGGACTAAGTGTTCTGCCACAGGTTTCGCACTGATCGCCAAAAGCGCGGTCACTGCCGCAGTTGGGGCAGGTACCTTTTATATAGCGGTCAGCCAGGAAGGTTTTGGCTTCCTCATCATAATACTGTTCGGTTTCCTTGATTTCGAGTTCCCCGCGGTCATTCAGGGCCGTAAAAAATTCCTGGGCCGTTTCGTGATGAATGGGCTCACTGGTCCGGTGGTAAATGTCAAAACTCATGCTCAGGTCTTCAAAATCCTGTTTCATGGCTTCGTGATATTTGTCAATAATCGCGCGGGGTGTGGTTCCCTCTTTGGTGGCCTGGATGGGTATGGCCGTGCCGTGTTCATCGCTGCCACATACAAACACCACATCTCTTTTCTGTGCCCGCAGGTAACGGACATAGATATCGGCCGGGATATAGGCGCCGGCCAGGTGCCCGACGTGCTTCAATCCGTTGGCATAGGGAAGGGCAGAGGTAATCAGGTATCGTTTGGGTAAACTCATTTAACAATGTTCTTTAATCGTCTGCAAATTTACCGGAATGGCGGTCATTGCCCAAAACCATCATTGAGGTAACTTAGTGTTCAAACCCGCTTTTTATGCGAAAATTCAGCCTTTTATTCCTGCTTTTGGCAGCTGACTACAGTTGTATTGCCAATGACGGTTCTTTTTATGCCCTGGGTAATACCCTGATTCCCTTAAAGGAATCCACCGTTCAGCTAAAAAAGGAAATCCTGAGCCTGGAGCGCCGGGGCAACTGGATGCAGGTGGATATCTATTTTGAGTTTTTTAATCCGGGACCGGAGAAAGAACTGACCGTAGGCTTTGTTACACCCCCGGCAGTCGGGGATGTTAAAGATGAAGAGGCCGAACACCCCCAGGTAAAGGATTTTATGGTGATGGCCGGCAACCGGATTCTGCCTTTTAAGATCGCTAAAATGAATGAATCCGGCTTTAAGGTTACTGATAAACTGGCTGATGGATATGATTTTGTCTACTATTTTACTATCCGGTTTGCCAAAGGGATTACGGTTATACGGCATAGTTATTTGTACCGCGGTGGAGTTTCGGTGGAAGCCATGGCCGATTTTGATTACCGCCTGACGACAGGTACTTCATGGGCAGGGGGTGTGATCGGTGACTTTGAACTGAATATCAGTATGGGGGATAACAGTTATTTTGCTATCCCGGTGGGCTTTAATAATAATCCGGCACCCTGGACTATGATCGGCATCGGCCGTATTGGTGCGGTCAGCCAGTACAACCCGTATGGCGAAGCAGATGGAGGGCAACAACTCCGGATGACCTATATCCGTAAAGGTAAACTCCAGTTGAGGCAATCAAATTTTAAACCGGCTAAAGATCTGTCACTGGTTTTTTTTCAGTTACACAATGAAATCAATCTCTGGGTGGATGGAAAAGAAAAGAATGATTTCGCGGACATCCGGGAAATGCTCTGGGAAGAATTCACTGATTCTGTCATCCATAATCTCACTGACTTTCAACTGCGGCTTTACCGTAACCTGAATTTTGCCCGGATGGGTTATGATTTTAAAGATGAATCGCTAAAGAAAGCCTTTTCCAGATACAACTGGTATATCCCCGATCCGGCCATCAAACCCGAACAGGCTCCTGATACTTATATTCCCAAAGAAATTATGAAGAAGATACAGGAAGAAGAAAACAGGAGAAAGCAAAAGTAACCGCCGCAGAATTGAATTGCCTTCGGCCATTATTTAGCCACGAAAGACCACAAAATCACACGAATTAATACAATAGTTAACAATGAAAAATTTCGTGCGAATTTGTGTCATTTCGTGGCCACGGAATTTGCGGAAGGCAAATAAAAAAGACATTTTTATTTCTTTTTGTGCCGGAACATCCACCCCAGGTAATCCGGCTCCGCAAATGCATTATCCCAGCTGTTGTGGTTCACTCCCGGGTACTCTGAGTACTTCACTTCCGCTTTCAGTTTTTTGAGTTTCTCCACCATGTCCTGCGACATTTTAACATTCACTGCCGCATCAGCCGCTCCATGGAAAACCCAGAAAGCAGTTTTGGCCACTCTTTTATCATATTCCTCCACATCCCCGCCACCGCAGATCGGTAAGGCCGCCGCATACAGGTTGGGATAACGGAAAACAGATTCGAAAGTGCCCATGCCACCCATGGATAAGCCGGTAATATAAACACGGCCCGGATCAACACTACCTTCCGCTATGGTTTTCTTCACCAGTTCATTGGCAGCAGCGAGTGGCCAGTTGGCCGGAGCGCTGTAATCCAGTTCAAATTTAGCCGGACTTACGGTCCTGTCTATATTGGCATAAGCCCAGGATGATTCTTCCGGGCATTGCGGGAAGATGATAATGGCCGGAAAGTTTTTCCGGTTTTCCTCTTTCAGGAATAAGCGGGCACCATGGGTCAGTTGTTTTTCATTGTCCTTTCCTCTTTCACCGGACCCATGCAGGAATATTACAAGGGGATATTTTTTAGTCTTGTCATAATTCTCGGGATATAAAATACGGTAGGGTAAAATATTCCCATCAACGCTGGGGTAAACCCGTTGTTCAAAAAGCGCGAACTCCGGATTAAAAGCTGGCTTTTTCAATAATCCCTGCTGATCCAGCCATTCCCCGAACCGGTCAATCCACTGATCAGAAGGCAGGTTTTGTTTGCGTATCCCGAAACCATGTCCGCCTTTCGCGTACATATGCAGTTCGGCCGGTTTTTTAGCGGTCATCCAGCTGTTATACAATTCCACACTGTGCGGGGCCAGGCCTAACTGATCATCCGTGGCAGCGGTAATAAATACAGGTGGGGCATCAATGGCGATTTTACCCTGCATTTCTTTCGGGAAAAAGGGATAGACCGGGGCGGCAAAATCAGGTTTGTTTTCGGCATTGTAGTTATAAAGCGTGGAAGCAGCCACCGTGCCACCGGCCGAAAAACCCATGACCCCGATCCGGTTGCTGATCAGCTTATATTCAGCCGCATGTTTTCTGACCCAGGAAATAGCCGCTTTGCCATCGGCAACTGCCATTGGTATAATTTTAGAAGTTACTGTTTCAAACTCTTTGGTGCCCATGACCCTGTTTAATTCTTCGGTGGGATCAGTACCCTGCGTATGTGCCAGCCGGTATTTTAACACAAAACAGGTCACTCCTTTTTTAACCAGCCATTCGGCCACATCGTACCCCTCACTGTTAATGGATAACGCATAAAATCCACCACCCGGACAAATAACCACAGCTGTTCCATTGGCTATCCCTGGCGCTGGCTGAAAGACGGTCAGGCTGGGTTGGGTAACATTATAAACGACCTTGGTATTCCAGCTGTTTTTATCGTTGACGGCTTCGGACCAGTTCCAGCCTTCTGTACCGGGCGCTATTCCGTTGTATAAAGGAATGGTGATTTGCTGGGCGGAGCCAATCAACCGGAAAGAGAGTATTACAAAGAAAAAAAGGATCTTTTTCATATGCGCTGTATTAAGGACTATAAAAGTAAAAATAAAACCCTTCGCAATTGGAAGGGTTTTACATGATTCGGGTCAGGATCTTATTTTTTCAATTCATTGATGGGCACTTGTGGTACGATCACTTTATTACATTTTTCAGTAATAATCTCTGATGCAACAGTAAACTTAGCTGTTTGCAGGATATTGAGTGAGGAAGGACCCGCTTTCACCTGGTATTCGCCCGGTTCTGCCACCCAGGCGCTTCGCTGCGTGTCATAAGAAGCCAGGTCTTCCGCCCCGATCTCGAATTGCAGTGTTTGCTTTTCGCCCGGTGCCAGTAACCTTGTTTTAGCAAAGCCTTTCAGCTCAAGGGCTGGTTTGTCCATGGTTTTTCCCGGGGCACTGATATATAGCTGCACCACTTCCTTACCCGCTGTTTTGCCGGTATTTTGAATCGTTACAGTGGCTGTTAATTTTCCATTAAGAGAAGCACTGCTCAGTTTCAGCCCGGTGTAGGAAAAACTGGTATAGCTAAGTCCGAACCCGAATTCAAAAGCGGGTTTTACACTGAATGTATTAAAATAACGATACCCAACATAGATACCTTCTTCATACGTTACTTCGGCGGGAATGGCTTTTGCTCCAAACATGCCTGTTGTGGCTTTATCCGGGAATTCAATACCAGGGAAGTTTTTAGAAGAGGCCTCATCTTCATACTTCACCGGTATGGTAGTGGCCAGTTTGCCGGAAGGATTTACTTTACCACTGAGGATATCGGCCACAGCATTACCAGCTTCCTGTCCGCCCTGCCAGGCCAGCAGGATGGCATCTGCTTCATGACTCCAGGAAGCGATATCGATCACTCCGCCGGCATTAATGATCACTATGACTTTTTTTCCCTTGGCATGATAGGCGGCAGCTACTTCTTTGATCAGGTTTGTTTCGGCAGTGGAGAGATAAAAATCATTCTCTTTTTTCCGGTCCCTGAATTCACCCGCATTACGGCCGATGGTGATCAGCGCTGCATCTGTTGATGCTGACTTTTTTTCCAGGATTGATTTATAACTTTCCAGTTCAGCAGCTGCAGGTGTAGGATTCATAATCTCCTGGATAAATCCTTTTTTTGGATGCTTGCTGTTATAATCATCCAGGTAGTTATTGTATAAATTTTTTATGTCTTCATCAAGGGTATACCCGCTGTTCTGTAACCCTTGCACCAGTGAGATCGTATACGCTTCATTCACATCCCCGCTGCCGGTACCTCCGGCTATAAAAGCGTAGGAGGTGTTGCCAAAGGCAGCCAGCCTGGAATTATTTTTCAGCGGCAGGACCTGGTTATTGTTTTTCAGCAGGATCATGCCTTCAGCTGCCGCACTGCGCACCAGGGCGGCATGTTCTGCTAAGTTGGGTTTATTGCTATACGCATAATTTTTATAGGCCGGTGACCCAAGGATATAATCTACAATACGCTCCGCATTCTGATCCAGGATCTTCACATCAAGACTGCCATTACTCACAGCGTCCAGTATCGCTTTTTTCTGTTGCGGGGTGCCGGGCATGAGCAGGTCATTACCGGCCTTCATCTGGGCTACCGCATCTTTTCCCCCAAACCAGTCGGTCATCACTAATCCTTTAAATCCCCATTCCTTCCGGAGAATCGTGGTCAGGAGGTCATAACTTTCTGATGTGTAGGTGCCGTTGATCAGGTTATATGAACTCATGACCGTCCAGGGCTGAGCTTCTTTAACCGTGATCTGAAAACCTTTCAGGTATATTTCCCGGAGGGCTCTTTCGCTGAGAATGGTGTTCACTGTATTCCGGTTCGTTTCCTGGTTGTTACCGGCAAAGTGTTTAACCGATGTACCAACGCCATTGCTTTCGACACCATTCACCATGGCCGCGGCCATTTTTCCGGCAACCAATGGGTCTTCAGAGTAGTATTCAAAATTTCTTCCGCCCAATGAATTCCGGTGGATATTCAGCGCCGGGGCCAGCAATACATCCACCCCGTATTCTCTGACTTCATTTCCCATGGCCTTACCCACTTTCTCCACCAATGGTGTATCCCAGGTAGAAGCCAGCAGAGTGGCCACCGGCCAGGCAGTAGCATAATAAGTGCGCCGGTCCTCTTTCCGGGTGGGTTCGATGCGCAAACCGGCGGGTCCATCGGCCAGCACTGTATTGGGAATGCCCAGTTGCGGTATGGCAAATGTAGTTCCGGCTGCACCGGCCACTTTATCCATCGTCTGACCGACAACGGGCGCACCGGTGTTCATACCGGGCATATTCATACCCATGCCCACCACGAGATTTGCTTTTTCATCGAGGGTCATTTTAGACACCAGTTCTTTAGCCGTTGGAGTTTGGGAGAAGGAAGTTGCTGAAGCAGTGACAAAAGCAACTGTGGCAAAAAGGTATTTCATGTATCAATCGTTTAGGGGGCAAAGGTCTGAACGATTGTATACGCCTGATTTGATATATATCAAAATATTAGCGGGAAGACCGGATCCGGCTCAGTGTTTCAATGGTAACTCCCAGGAATGAAGCGATATACATCAATGGAACCCGCTGTATAATTTCAGGATAAGTCTGCAGTAAGCGCTGGTACCGTTGCTGGGCGGATTCAAATTGTATCGAGTCCATCCGTACCTGGGAAAGGATCAGTGAACCGGTGACCATTTTGCGGAGTAACCGTTCCACTTCATGGTATTTGTCGGCCAGTGACATGAATTCGGTATAATGAATGCCATATACCCTGGAGGGTTCAAGGGTGTGGATATTCAGGTGACTCGGACTACGTTCAAAAAAACTGGTGATGGATAAAAAGAACTGTTGATCCATGGCAATCCATTCCGTTATTTCCTTATCCCCTTTATGATAAAAAATCCGGGCAATTCCTTTTTCGATAAAGTAGATATAATCACTCACCATTTTTTCCCGCAGCAGCAGGTGATCCTTATCCACATCCCAGCACTTCCAGGCTGCCAGGAAGCGTACCGAAACCTCCGGTGATAGCGGGGAAATACGGAAGATGGCTTTTTTCAATGCATCCATAACAGGAAATTAAGGAAAGATATAATACTTTTAATTATGATTCAGATTCCCCCTTATTTACAGAAAGGAGATACCATTGGCCTGGTATGCCCCGCCGGTTATATGCCTTTTGAAAAAGTGAAAACCTGTGTGAATACCCTCCAGGAATGGGGCTATAACGTCAAAGTGGGAAATACGGTGGGTGGAGGTTCCGCCACTTATTTCTCCGGTACCGATGAGGAAAGACTCCGTGATTTTCAACAGATGATGGATGACCAGGAAGTAAAAGCCGTGCTTTGTGCCAGGGGCGGCTATGGTACCGGCCGGATTATCGATCAGCTGGATTTCAGGCAATTCAGGAAGCAACCCAAGTGGATCATTGGTTACAGTGACATTACCGTCCTCCACAACCATATTTACAGTAACTATTATATTGCTTCACTTCATGCACCCATGGCCGGTGCATTTAATGAAGAAGGATTTAAGAATGAATATGTCGGCTCGCTGAAGAATGCTCTCGAAGGAAAAAAAATAAAATACCAGGTGGACGTGCATGAACGTAACCGCCGGGGCGAAGCAATCGGTGAACTGGTGGGTGGGAACCTGGCCTTACTGGCACACCTGGTGGGAACTGATTCTGATATTAAAACCAAGGGAAAAATATTGTTCATCGAAGATGTGGGCGAGTACCTGTATAACCTCGACCGGATGTTGTACCAGCTGAAACGCAGCGGGAAACTATCCAGGCTGGCCGGGTTGATTTATGGGGGATTTACAGAGACCAAAGACACAGATCGTCCTTTTGGTAAACCGGTGGAGGATATTTTAAGTGATGCAGTGGGCGAATATGATTACCCGGTCTGTTATGGATTCCCGGTGAGTCATACCGACCGCAACTACGCGTTGAAAATTGGTGTTGGGTATAAACTGAAAGTGGGAAAGTCAAAAGTCACGCTCGAGGAGTAAAAGGAACCTCCGGTTCTTTCACGGAATTACTTTAACGATAATACCGAATCCAGTTTTTGTACCAGTTCTTTATACTCATACAGGTTATTATGACTGCCGCCTTTGATGGTGACCAGTTCATCAGCCGGTTTTAATAAAGGCAATAACCGCTTTGAGTTTTTATAAGAAACCACCCCGTCACTGGTGCCATGGAAAATGGTAACCGGCGCATTTACCAGCTGAATATACTGGTGGGTGGGTAGATCGTAATGCAGCATCCAGCGGACCGGGTAGATCGGGAGATAATGATTAATCACCGCCGGGAAATCGTAATACGGTGTTTCAAGGATCAGCCGTTTACAGTCACGCACAGAAGCCAGTTGTGCCGCGATCCCGGTACCCATACTTTTTCCATAAATAATGATACTGTCAGCCGCAAACCGTTTTATTGCCAGCCGGTATACCTGCAGGGCCCAGTCATATAATTTTTGTTCATTGAGTTTGCCGGTGCTTTTCCCAAAACCCGGGTAGTCAATCATCAGTACCTGGTATCCATGCCGGGTGAAATAGGGGATATACTTCGCATACCAGGAGATATTCCGTTTGTTTCCATGGAAATACAATACCACGCCACGGGTCACCGTATCTGTACTGGAAAAATCCACCAGGCTGATCGTGTCTTCCTGGTTGACCGGAATACTGATATCCTTGTGCGGTTGCGGGAAATTATACCGGTACTGCCGGTTAAGCGTTACCGGGTGAAAAAGTACCGCGTCCTGCAGGAAATACAATGCCATCCCGCCGATCAGGTAAATGACCAGGGCCGTCCAGAACCATTTTTTCCAGTTGATTTTTTTCATCAGGAGCAAAGGTCTGTAGAAAATAGAGAATGGAAAATAGAAAATAGAGAATAGGGAGTGGAGAGAGGAAAGAGGAAAGGGGAGAGAGGAGGGGATTAAAGTTTAATGTGGGGCTTTTCTTTTAAACTCTTCCAGGTTTACTCATTACTGAGTACTCTTTCAGCTTTATTACGGGTTCTTTACTATCGACTAATGACTATCGACTGCTGGTTTTCAAAAGAAAGAGATATACCTTATTTCAGGTATATCTCTTTAGTATACACAACTAGCTGTTCCTGTTGAAATAACCCCTCAGGCTGTAAATCGCATTATTGCTGATTTCATCCACCATGCATTTCATCATATCATTTTCAGAAGGAGGGAAGTCCTTTCTTCTGTTGATCTGGTTCTTGTCCTCCTGGCTGAGGGCTCTCTCATCGCCGGTAAAATGGCTGAAAGAAGTGCTCCAGTTATGATTGGAACCGTAGGTGTCAGTCCAGATACGGCGGCCATTCTCATCCCTTACAGTCACCTGCAGGGTGGCACTGGACCGTAGGGTGCGGTGGGTGGTGACGATAGTGGCATTCACTTTGGCGTATTCACGGACGATACTGTCCGGACGATATACGGTTTCTTTTACGACCACATCCTTGCTCACTTTACGGGTACTGCGTTCATCGTATACCCGGCCGAGGTCCATATTCACAAACTGCATACTTACTTCCTTATCTACCCTGATCCGGCGGCTGCGGGCATCCCAGGCAGAATAGAAACGGACAAATTCACTGCCGCTGTTCTGTTGCAGGGAGCTGACCAGCTGATCATCCAGGTTAGGTTGTCCCAGTCCGTAAGAACTATATACATAGCCCCCATCCCGCTGCATTGGGATCACCACCACATTGGTAACCGCGTAGTCAAAGACCTCATCCATTTTCAGGATCGCATCCCGGTCACCCGGTTTGAAATTCAGGACTGCCTGGAATTCACGGTACGCATTCCGGTAACTCTGTTTGTCTGAATGCTGCATAAAGGCCATCCCGCGATCATAACGCACATTACCTGCTTTTTCCCGGTAAGTCACCAGGTCGGAAGTATAATCTTCAGGCAGCACGATGCTGTACACATCGGGTACCCGGTGGATCGCGTCGGTTAATTTCTGGAGGGAAACATACTCATAGTAAATCCATTCCCATTTCAGTTCATTATTGCTTTCGCCGTATGAACGGATCCTGGCATTGTGATCTTCCACCGCATAACGGTAGGCGTTGCGCAGGGTGGACAGGAGTTTGGCATCATCCGGATCTTTCTGCAGTTTTTTAGCAGCCAGTTCAACGGCTTCATCATAACGGCCTTTTTCATACAGTTTGCTGGCGGATTTACAGGAAACCATCAGCAGCGCGATTCCGGAAAATATAATTGTGTAGAGTTTTAGTTTCATAAACACCTCCTTTTTTAATAGGACGTTCAAACAGCGTTCCGGTTAACAGCAACCAGGTGCAATTAGCCAATCCTTAACAATTGGAGGGGTAAATCAGTATTTCAGGATATCCCGGATGAAGTTATGGTACTCATCAAAGGAGGGAAGATTGTTATGTCCGCCCCCGTTTATGCGGATTAATGTCACTTTTTGCGGGTTTAGCTTCTGTAATGCCACACTGTGCCGGATCGGTATCAGGAGGTCGCGGGTGCCATGAAGGATATAGGTATGGCATTTTACATTGGGGAGCCATTTATCTGTACGCAGTTTGAACCGTAAAACGATCCGCAGGGGCAGCATCGGCAGGAAACGTTCGATCACCCGGATAAAGCTGAAATACGGGGCATCCAGGATCAGGTAACGGGGATCATTATCCGAAGCCAGTTTAGTGGCAAACCCGCTCCCCATACTCCGGCCATATACGATCAGGTGGTCTTCGGGATAGGTTTCCTTCAGTTTATTGTAGACAAACTGCATATCGGAAAGCATTTCCTTTTCACTGCGTTTCCCGGTGCTCTTGCCAAAACCCCGGTAATCCACCAGCACCACATCATAATTATACCGGTAAAAATCTTTGGCATAACGGGCCCAGCCCTTGATGCTGCGGGTATTGCCGTGAAAGTAAAGGATGAGACCTTTGGCATTTTCCCTGAAAAAATGAAGGCCGTTGATCCGGACCCCCGGTTCAATATCAAAAAAGTACTCCCGGAAGGGTACATCATATTTGAAAACAAAGTCCTGTTTTAATTTTTCCGGTTTGAAAATGATTTTTTCCTGGAAGAAATAGGCCAGCAGGGAGAGCAGGACAATCCCAAGGATAATATACCAGATAAAAGTGGGCAAACTGGTTGTGGTTTGATGTTTGGCTCAAGTTAAGTAAGATTCCTGTTCCCTCGGCTGGTCCGAATAACAATTTCTCAAAGTCCTCAATTGAATTACTTTTGAGAAAAATATTCTGGCAGTGACTACTATTCTCGTAATAGATGATGAGGAAAAACTCCGGCAGTTGCTGAAACGCATTCTCCTTCTCGAAGGCTTCGACCTGAAAGGGGCGGGTACCCTGCAGGAAGGAAGAAAAATGCTGGAAAAAGAACACATTGATGTCATATTATGTGATGTCAGACTACCGGACGGGAACGGGGTGGATTTTGTAAAAGAGATCAAAGAAAAATACCCGGCATTGGAAATAATCCTGCTGACCGCCTATGGCAATATCTCAGATGGGGTACAGGCTATGCGGAACGGGGCTTTTGATTATTTACGCAAAGGGGATGACAATGATAAAATTATTCCCTTGCTGAACAAGGTCGTTGATAAATTGAAAATGACCCGTAAACTGGATCAGTTGCAAAAAGAGGCTGCAATACCCTGGTCATTTGAACGTATCATCGGCCACGCTGAAGTATTGCTTGAAGCGGTCTCCCAGGCCAGGAAAGTGGCATCCTCAGATACCACCTTATTATTATTAGGAGAAACAGGAACCGGCAAGGAAGTCTTTGCCCGGGCCGTGCATTACAACAGCAAAAGATCAGGGCAACCCTTTGTGGCAGTTAATTGCAGCGCCTTCTCCCGTGAATTACTCGAAAGTGAATTATTCGGGCATAAGGCCGGCGCTTTTACCGGGGCCGTAAAGGATAAAAAGGGGTTGTTTGAAGAAGCAGATGGCGGCACTATCTTTCTCGATGAAATTGGTGAAATGCAGGCCGGACTACAGGCAAAGCTGCTCCGGGTGCTGGAATCGGGCGAATTTATAAAAGTCGGCGATACGAAGCTGATCAAAGTGAATGTCCGCATTATTGCTGCTACCAATCGTAATCTACTGCAGGAAATGGAGGCGGGACATTTCCGGGCTGACCTGTTTTACCGTTTATCTGTCTTTCAGCTTACGCTTCCGGCACTCAGGGAAAGAAAACAGGATATACCTGCCCTGGCCCGTCATTTTGCGGCGCTGTTTGCCGCCAGGTCCAATAAACCGGTACCATTGCTGGACAAAGAATTCCTGGATGCTTTACAGCATTACCACTGGCCCGGGAATATCCGCGAACTGAAAAACGCGATTGAACGAAGTGTAATATTGGAAAATACCGGCGTTTTAAAACGGGCTGACCTTCCTTTCAAGTCTTCTGATTCTGCTGAAAATAATTCCGGGTTTGACCTGGCTGTAGTTGAAAAACAGCATATACTGAAAGTGCTGAAGCATACCGGCGGGAATAAAACGGAAGCTGCCCGCTTATTGGGTATCGGGTTAACTACCCTGTACCGGAAAATCGAGGAATACCAACTCCACTGATATTTTCATTTTGAAAAAGAACCCTTCCATTTTGGAAGGGTTTTCTTTTTATTGGCTCTTTGGTCCAATCCGTCATATTTCAATGGAATGCGGTCTGGTCCTGTATTTCAGCGTATAATCCGTCTTTTTTCAGATTCCGGCACCTGTTTGGTGTACCTCCCGGTATGAAGAAAATTAAAAAAGGAATGGGATACCGTTTGGGGGTTCACTGGATACTCCCCGTACTCTGTTTCAGTGCCCTGCTGATTGCCTTACTCATTAAATACCTGTACTAAGTATGCTTACAATCCTTTTACTCCTGGCCGGTCTTATCTGCTTCTGGCTGTTTTTTAAAACCATCGGCTGGTTCGAAAAAATTTAAAGTTATGATGAATGTATTATTTGGCCTTTCCATTCTCGTATTCGGGTATCTCGTTTACGTATTAATCAAACCTGAAAAATTCTGATTCAATGTACAATGAAATTACAGGTGTTATCCTGCTTTTCCTGCTGACGGTTATACTGGCTTATCCGTTGGGGAAATATATAGCCCATGTCTTTTCCGGCAGGAAGACACTGACCGGATTTATGAATCCGGTTGAACGGTTCATCTTCCGGCTTTGCGGAATCAACCCGGCAGAACCGATGAACTGGAAACAGTTTCTGAAAGCCATGTTAACCATTAACCTGCTGTGGCTGGTTTATGCTTTTTTCCTGCTCATTTTCCAGGATAAATTGCCCATGAACCCGGATGGTAATCCGGGGCAGACGCCGGATCTGGCCTTTAATACGGCCATCAGTTTCCTGGTGAATTGTAACCTGCAGCATTATTCCGGTGAATCCGGGTTAACTTATTTCACCCAATTGTTTGTAGTCACATTTCTTCAGTTTGTCAGTGCGGGAACCGGTATTGCAGTCCTGATCGGCCTGTTCAACGGGCTGAAGGAGAAGACAACTGATAATCTTGGAAACTTCTGGAATTACCTGGTCAAGAGTATTACCCGGATATTGTTACCCCTTTCTGTGATTGTAGCTTTAATACTGGCATTTAATGGTACCCCGGCCGGGTTTGACGGGAAAGACAGTATCGTTACGCTCCAGGGAGATTCAGTTCAGGTGTCAAGGGGACCTGCTGCAGGAATGATCGCCATTAAACAATTAGGCACCAATGGTGGGGGATGGTTTGGGGCCAATTCAGCCCACCCGCTGGAAAATCCCAGCTACTTCACGAATGCTGTAGAAACAATTTCCATATTGCTTATTCCGGTCGCGCTTGTATTTGCACTGGGATTTTATATCAACCGGAAAAAACTCGCGCATGTGATATTCGGGGTGATGACATTCCTGTTTGTGATTTTCTGCAGCATCAGTATTTATTATGAGATGAAAGGAAACCCGGCCATTGATACATTAGGGGTGGCCCAGACAGCAGGTAGTATGGAAGGGAAAGAAGTGCGTTTTGGTGCGGCGGCAACTGCTTTCTGGAGTGTGGCCACTACTTCTACTTCCAACGGTTCAGTGAATGGAATGCACGACAGCCTGACCCCCCTATCCGGTGGTGTGGTAATACTGGATATGATGGTGAATGCGCTTTATGGCGGAGTGGGGGTCGGGTTGCTCAACTATTTTATTTTCATCATTATTGCGGTGTTTATTTCCGGGCTGATGGTGGGCAGAACACCGGAATTTATGGGGCATAAAGTGGAGGCAAGAGAGATAAAAATTGCTGCCCTGGTTACCCTGCTATCCGCTTTCCTGATTAAAGGGTTCACGGCACTGGCTGCCTATCTGGTGTCACATCATCCGGAAATGGCGGGGCAGGTGAAGCCTGGCGCCTGGCTCAATAATCCATCCTATCACGGGTTCTCGGAAATGTTGTATGAATACACTTCAGCAAATGCCAATAATGGAAGTGGATTCGAAGGGTTGGCGGATAATAATCCATTCTGGAATATCACCACGGGGATCGTACTGATCCTGGGAAGATACCTTCCCATTATTGCACCGGTTGCCATTATAGGGTTACTGGCCAATAAAAAATTCATACCTGAATCACCTGGTACCCTTCGTACCGATTCCGGGACATTTGGAATGATGACCCTGGCTGTTATCATTATTATCACTGCCTTATCCTACCTGCCTGCCCTCGCCCTGGGACCGCTGGCTGAATATTTTTCACTGTATTAACTGTTTCATCATGGCAACAAAAAAACGCGCTATAAAATTATTTGAACCTGAGCTGATCGGTACGGCCATCCGGCAATCTTTTGTAAAGCTGAACCCTGTACTGATGGTTAAAAATCCGGTAATGTTCACCGTGGAGATCGGTACTGCCGTCATGCTGGCCGTTGCCCTGTTTCAGTGGATAACCGGTGACCGCAGCCAGGGCGCCCTTTGGTATAACATAACCATATTCGTCATACTTCTGTTAACGGTCCTGTTTGCAAACTTTGCAGAAGCCCTGGCAGAAGCCCGTGGAAAGGCACAGGCCGAAAGCCTGCGTAAAACACGTGAAGACACACCGGCAAAGAAAATCTTCCTGGTGGGTGAAATTGAAGTCAATGAAGTGAAAGTGGTGCCTTCTTCCCGGTTAAGAAAAGGGGATTTGTTTCTCTGTGAAGCGGGGGATGTAATACCAATGGATGGGGAGATCGTGAAAGGACTGGCCACTATTGATGAATCCGCGATCACCGGGGAATCTGCCCCGGTGATCCGGGAAGCGGGTGGCGATAAATCTTCAGTTACAGGAGGTACCAAAGTATTAAGTGACCGTATTAAAGTCAGGGTCACTACTGAACCGGGCGAAAGTTTCCTGGATAAAATGATTGCCCTGGTGGAAGGGGCTTCCCGTCAGAAAACACCCAATGAAATTGCCCTGACCATCCTGCTGGCGGCATTCACACTCATATTTATTATTGTATGTGTCACCCTTAAACCTTTTGCCGATTATGCAAACACCCCCATCACGATTGCGGCGTTTATTTCCTTGTTTGTCTGCCTGATCCCCACAACGATTGGCGGACTTTTATCCGCCATTGGCATTGCAGGTATGGACCGGGCGCTGAGGGCTAATGTTATTGCAAAAAGTGGTAAGGCGGTGGAGACTGCAGGGGATGTGGATGTACTGTTGCTGGACAAAACAGGAACGATTACCATTGGTAACCGGAAAGCCACCCGTTTTTATCCTGTACACGGAATGGATGAAAAGGAATTCATCCGGCTGACGGTACTCAGTTCGCTCGCGGATGATACACCCGAAGGGAAATCAATCATTGAGCTGGCCGCACAAAACGGGGTACAGGTAAAAACAGAAACCGGGATGACGTTTATAAAATTTACTGCGGAAACCAGGAGCAGTGGAGTGCATATTCCCGGCGGAATGACGATTCTGAAAGGGGCATTTGATGCGATCAGGGACAAAGCGGCAAAAGCCGGGAATTCGGTACCCGCAGAAACCGCGGAGAAAGTAAGATTAATTTCGTCAAACGGGGGAACACCCCTGGTAGTGGCGGTGAATAATGAAGTTAAAGGTGTGATCGAGTTGCAGGATATTATAAAACCTGGTATCCAGGAAAGATTTGAACGCCTCCGGAAAATGGGTGTGAAAACCGTGATGGTGACCGGTGATAATCCACTGACGGCAAAATATATTGCGGAAGTGGCAGGAGTGGATGATTATATAGCAGAAGCCAAACCGGAGGATAAAATGAATTATATCCGGAAAGAACAACAATCAGGAAAACTCGTGGCGATGATGGGGGATGGAACCAATGATGCGCCGGCCCTGGCACAGGCCGATGTGGGGGTATCGATGAACAGCGGAACCCAGGCGGCCAAAGAGGCGGGGAATATGGTGGACCTGGACAATGATCCCACAAAGCTGATCGAAGTGGTGGAGATCGGGAAGCAACTCCTGATTACAAGGGGAACGCTGACTACTTTCTCTATTGCCAATGATGTGGCCAAGTACTTCGCGATCGTGCCGGCACTCTTCATAGCCTCCATACCAGCACTTCAGTCATTAAATATTATGGGACTGAAAAGCCCGGAGTCGGCCATTCTCTCGGCCGTGATATTTAACGCGTTAATTATCCCGGTGTTGATTCCGCTGGCCCTGAAAGGAGTCGCGTACAAACCTATCGGGGCATCTGCTTTATTAAGAAGAAACCTGCTGATCTATGGGCTGGGAGGAGTACTGGTACCCTTTATCGGAATAAAGGGTATTGATCTTCTGCTGGGGTTATTTATGTAATTGTAAAAAAATAAAAATGAAAAAAAATATCCTGGTTTCGGTTAAACTGACCTTTGTACTGATTTTGATCTGCTCCGTAGTCTATCCATTCCTGGTTGCCGGTATCAGCAAAGCAGCACCTGGTGGAGGAAGCGGTGAAACGATTTCTGTAAACGGGAAAGTGGTAGGGTACGAGAAGATCGGTCAGCAATTTACCGTTGATAAGTATTTCTGGGGCCGTCCCTCTTCAGTGGGTTATAATGCGGCCGGTTCCGGAGGGAGCAATAAGGGGCCATCCAATCCTGACTACCTGCAACTGGTTAAAGACAGGATTGACAGCTTTTTAGTACATAATCCTGGTGTATACCGGGAAGAAATACCTGCTGAAATGGTGACTGCATCGGGCAGCGGGCTGGATCCGGATATAACACCGGCTGGGGCCTATATACAGGTAAAAAGGGTGGCTGCCGCCCGCGGGCTGAGTGAAATCAAAGTTAGAGCGCTGGTGGAAAGTCAAATTCAGAAACCAATGGCCGGTATACTTGGCCCGTCAATAGTAAATGTGTTGAAATTAAATGTTGCCCTGGATAGTTTAAAAAATTAGCGGGGCAAAATTTCAAAATCAAACACGATGAAACGATTTTATTTTACGATAGTTTCTTTGGTCAGTATTCAGCTCATGGCACAGGATTCAACCGGTTTGCTGACAATCAGCGGGTATACTGAAGCCTATTACCAGTTTGATTTCAATAAGCCTTCAGATAATAACCGGCCAGGTTTTGTGTACAGCCATAACCGGCACAATGAGTTTAACCTGAACCTGGGTTTTATCAAAGCAAATTATACAGCAGAACGAGTAAGGGCAAATCTGGCATTAGCCGCAGGGACTTATATGAATGCCAATTATGCGGCAGAGCCCGGTGTGATGAAAAATATGTTGGAGGCAAATGTGGGCATTAAACTGAGTAAGAAAGGGAATTTCTGGCTGGATGCCGGGATTCTTCCTTCTCATATCGGCTTCGAAAGTGCCATCAGCAAGGATTGCTGGACACTGACCCGTAGTATATTGGCCGATAACTCACCGTACTTTGAGGCCGGTGCGAAACTTACTTACACTACAGCTGATGGTAAATGGTTGCTGAGTGGTATGGCGCTGAACGGCTGGCAGCGGATTAAGAGAGCAGACGGTAATTCACTGATGAGCTGGGGCACACAAGTGCAGTTTAAACCTTCTGACAACGTATTATTGAATTACAGCACATTTATCGGAACAGATAAACCCGACAGCGCAGGATTGTTCAGGCTCTTCCATAATATTTATGGCCTATTCAGGTTCACTGACAAATTTGGGGTGACAGCAGGCTTTGACGCAGGTTCAGAAGATAAAGGGCCGGGCGCTGAGGATAATAATACCTGGTATGCTCCTGTTGTGATCTTAAAATATGCCTTCAATAGTAAATGGGCAATGGCCGCCCGATATGAGCAATACATCGATAAAAACGGGGTGATCATTTCCACAGGTACCGCCAATGGTTTTCAAACCTCTGGTTTTTCACTGAACCTGGATCATCAGCCGGGGAAAAATGTCTGGGTGAGAATGGAAGCAAGGGTTTTCAGCAGTAAGGATAAAATATTTACATCCGGAAATGACCTGAAGTCAACAAACAGTTTTATTACTTCATCAATCGCCGTGTCATTTTGATATGCCTGATAAGGAAGCAAACATATGGCTTGAAAAATTAATCAAAGAGCGGAAAGGAAAACTCAAGATATATATTGGCATGAGTGCCGGTGTGGGAAAGAGTTACCGGATGCTGCAGGAAGCACATACATTAATGCGGAATGGCGCCAATGTAAAGATCGGCTATATCGAAACACATGGCAGGATGGAGACAGAGGCCCTGGTGGAGGGGCTGCCGATGATCCCGCGAAGAAAAGTTTTTTATAAGGGAAAGGAACTGGATGAACTGGATGTACAGGCTATTCTTTTACTCCACCCGGAGATTGTGATCGTGGATGAACTGGCCCATACCAATATTCCCGGCAGTAAAAACGAAAAAAGGTGGCAGGATGTGCTGGATATTATTGAGGCAGGAATTAATGTGATTACGGCCGTGAATATTCAGCACATTGAAAGTATAAATGAGGATGTAAAAGATATCACCGGGGTGGAAGTGAAAGAAAGGGTGCCGGACAAAATCCTCCAGCTGGCCGATGAAGTGGTGAATATTGACCTTACAGCCGATGAACTGATCACCCGGCTGAAAGAAGGGAAAATTTATGACCACAGTAAGGTTCAGCAGGCCCTGGCCAATTTTTTTCAGTCAGAGAAAATTCTCCAGCTGCGGGAGTTGGCACTGAAAGAAGTGGCCGGCCAGGTGGAACGGAAGGTGGATCATGAAGTGACTGCTAAAGACCGGCCCTGGCGACATGAGCATTTTCTCGCCTGTATTTCCTCCAATCATGAAATGGCCCAGAACATTATCCGGAAAACAGCCCGGCTGGCATCCTATTATAACAGTAAGTGGTATGTCCTGTATGTTCAGACGGCAAAGGAATCATCGGATAAAATCCCCCTGGCAGCCCAGCGCCACCTGATCAATAATTTTAAAAATGCCACTGAATTGGGGGCAGAAGTGATACAGCTTAAAGACAGTCAGGTGGTAAATGCCATTATGAGAATAGTGGAAGAAAAACACATTACTACGGTCTGTATCGGAAAACCTCACTTAAATTTGTTCCAGGTAATACTCCGGACCAATATTTTTAACCAGTTGCTCAAAACTCTTTCCAGTAACGATGTGGACCTGATTATACTATCCTGATGGCGGTCAAACTAAAAACAAAAGTTGCCCTGGGCGGTGTTTTCCTTTTTGCCCTGCTGGTGCTGGTCGGTGCCCTGAGTTTTTATTATTTCAACCAGATCACCGAAGAAGCAAAAGATATCATCAAGGACAATTATGAAACCCTGAATTATTCAAGGGATATGCTGAAGGAAATGGATGAACTCAGCGGGAAGGACAGTAATGCTGCATTCCGGAACTTTGAACGAAACCTTCTGCTGCAGGAAAAAAACATAACTGAACCCGGGGAAAGGGAACTGACGGAATCATTGCGGAAAAATTTCCAGGCGATGAAACCCCGGATATCCGATGATTCACTGCGTTCACTGATCCGCAGGGATATCAGCGGGATCATGCAGCTGAACCTGCAGGCGATTAACTATAAAAACCAGGCAGCAAAGGCATCCGCTGAGAATGCCAAAACGATCATCACTATTATCCTGACGATCTGTACGCTGCTGGGGCTGACGTTCATTTTTAATTTTCCTTCCCTGGTGGCCAACCCTGTTGCCAGGCTTACAGAGGGCATCAAAGCGATTGCGGCAAAAAATTACCGGCAACGGATACACCTGAACCGGAAAGATGAATTCGGGGAACTGGCCACTGCCTTTAACACGATGGCTGAAAGGCTGGATGAATACGAGCATAGTAACCTTTCAAAGATCCTGTTTGAGAAACAAAGAGCGGAAGCGGTTATTAATTCGCTCAGGGATGCCAGTATAGGTATCGATAATAAGGGGGTGGTTTTATTTGCTAACCAGGAGGCCCTTCAGTTGCTCAGTTTATCCAATGCCGATATACTCGGCCGGCCGCAGGAGGAAGTTAAAAAAAGGAATGACCTGTTCCGGTTCCTGGTGAATGAACAAAATAGTATCCCGTTTAAAATAGTGGTGGAAGGCAAGGAAAATTATTTTACCAAGGAGATCATGGAACTGATCCATGAAGGGCAAAAAACAGGGATGGTGATTATTCTGAAGAATATTACCCCGTTCAAAGAACTGGATGTGGCCAAAACCAATTTTATTGCCACGGTGTCCCATGAACTGAAAACACCGCTGGCTTCTTCTGATTTCAGCCTCAAATTGCTGGAGGATGAACGGATCGGAAGCCTGACCCCTGAACAAAAAGAACTGGTGCAAAGCCTGAAAGAGGACAATAAACGCCTCCTCCGTATCCTGAGTGAATTACTGGACCTGTCGCAGGTGGAAAGCGGGAAAATCCAACTCAATTTACAGGAAACAAAGGCTGCAGCTCTTGTAGGTAAAGCAATCGATTCCGTTTCAAATATGGCCAGGGAGAAAAAACTGGTTATTCATACCAGGTATTCTGGTAACGAAACAGGTGTATATGCGGATGCGGATAAATGCGTCTGGGTGCTCAATAATTTCTTAACCAATGCTATCCGTTACTCTCCTGACGGGCAGGAAATTGAGGTAATGGTTCAGCCCTCCGGCAATCAGCTGGAGTTTAGTGTGAAGGATTATGGAAAAGGTATTGATCCACAATTCAGGGATAAGATTTTTGACCGGTATTTCAGGGTGCCGGGTACAAAAGAGGGCACCGGGCTCGGACTGGCGATCTGCAAGGAATTTATTGAAGCCCAGGGCGGAAAAATCGGTGTGGATTCTGTTCCAGGATCCGGAAGCCGTTTCTATTTTACACTGCCACAAAAAAAACCCCTGCTCAGTTAACAGGGGTCATACCATTTTATTTATCCACCCGTCGTAACCGCAGATTGGTAACCGGGGACACGATCAGGGGAAATTTCTCCACGGTAACGTTTGCCAGGTCAAGACCAAATCCTTTTTCTTCTGACAGGCTATGCTCTTTCAGCCAGAAGTGGAGCTTCATGATCACCCGTTCAAAGAACGGTAATTCGTTATCCTGGCTCAGGTATTTTTCCATTACGATAAACTGGAAGTCACCCACAGTGCCACTATTGGCAAGACTTTCATACCGGCTGATAATATTTACTTCTTTGTTGGCCACCAGGTCTTCCACCACTTTCCGGAACATCAGGTTGATCCGGGGTTGCATCCTGAATCCAAGCCTGAAATCCACCCGGATGATATCATTCGGAATAATATGCTCCACGACATACTCACAGGTATACGGGTCATCCACGGTATCAATATGCACAAACCAGTAAATATCGGCCCGTTTGGGTTTACGGTTCAGGATGGAATAAATTATCTTATGTTCTATTTCCTTGGGATTATTGGCACTGGTCATATAAACCAGGTGGGTGGCGTACTTGGGCACCGATTTGTCATTACTGAGTTCCTGAATTTTGGGAATATAATGCTCAAGCCGGACAAACTCCACGTATCGGTTTTTGATTTTCCGGGCCCTGAACCAGATATACATGACCAGGAACAGGAAACCACCCACAATCAGGGTTACATAACCACCATGCGGGAATTTTTCCAGGTTGGCAAAGAGAAAACTGAATTCAATGGAAAAATAGACGATCAGGTAAACGTAAATGAAGATGGACTTTACCCGGTGCAATACGAGGAAGTTGGCAAACAGGATGGAAGTAGCGATCATACATAGAGTGATCGCCAGGCCATAGGCGCCTTCCATATTGGTTGATTTCCTGAAATAAAGCGTGATACCGATACAACCCAGGAACAATAAAAAATTGATGCCGGGTATGTATAACTGGCCTCTTTCTTCAGTCGGGTAATTGATCTTCATTTTGGGCCAGAGATTCAGCCGGATGGCTTCACTGACCAGTGTAAATGAGCCACTGATTAATGCCTGGCTGGCAATGATCGCGGCAGCCGTGGCAATAATGATACCCACCAGGCGGAACCAGTCGGGCATAATGCCATAAAAGGGATTCCCCGTAGCCACATCAAATATCTGACCATTATGATGGGCCAGGAGCCAGGCGCCTTGTCCCAGGTAATTCAGGATAAGGCAGGTTTTTACAAATATCCAGGAGTACCGGATATTCCATTTTCCACAGTGGCCAAGGTCGCTGTAAAGCGCTTCGGCCCCGGTGGTACACAGGAATACAGCACCCAGTATCCAGAAACCTTTTGGATAATGGGTAAGCAGGTTGATCGCATAATGGGGACTGAATGCTTTAAAAATTCCGATGTCATCCATCAGGTGGACACTCCCCAGCACGGCCAGCATAAGAAACCAGACCGTCATGATCGGGCCAAACATCTTACCGATCGAAGCAGAGCCGAACTGTTGCATGAAAAAAAGCAGGGTCAGAATACCCAATACTATATATACAATTGTCCAGGCATCAATATTACTCAATGCCGGAATCTGTCTTAATCCTTCCACCGCGGACGTAACGGAAATCGGGGGGGTGATCATTCCGTCTGCAATCAGTGCAGCCCCGCCCAGCATGGCCGGAACCACCAGCCATTTCTTTCTCCGGCGTACCAGTGCAAAAAGTGAAAAGATACCACCCTCACCCCGGTTATCAGCGCGCAGGGTCAGTATCACATATTTTACCGTTGTCTGAAGGGTCAGGGTCCAGATAATACAGGAAAGGCCGCCCAATATTAAATCCTCACTGATCACTTTCCCGTTAATAATAGCGTTTAATACGTAAAGCGGGGAGGTTCCGATATCCCCGTAAATTATTCCAAGTGCGATCAATAAGCCAGCGGCAGTGACTTTATTTGAGGATAGTTTCACTTTTTGGTATTTGTGGTTTGTTTTCTGGCGGCCCGCAAAGATATCCGGTTGCCCGGAAACGCGGGTACAGATTTTGCTTCTGTAACGGCAGAAAGGCAAAGGTATAGGCAAAAATTATATACAACGAACAACCTGAAGAACTTTCATGATCGTCTTTTGTTGGAAATACAAACGGGGGTTCGGCCGGTTTTTTGGAGCCGGGGGCTTCCGGGCGTGTAAAATTATTCCAAATTGCATCCTGAAAAGGATGGGGTGATTTCGGTTATGCCCTTACCTTTAATATGATATTATGAATATGAAATTCCAATTTATTCCCGCCATACTGGCCCTTTGCCTCGGACTGGCCTTTGCCGTTCCCGCTTCTGCCCAGAAAATCGTGTATTCTGAAAAGAACAATGACGATTCCCGGAACCTCAATTTTGATATCGTTGGTAAAATCAACGGCAATTTCCTGATTTATAAAAACACCAGGGCCCGGAGCTGGATCTCAGTTCTGGATAATGAACTGTTGCCGGTGACGGAAACCAAACTGGATTTCCTCCCCAACGATGACCGGATGATCAACGTGGATTTTTTTCCTTACGCGGATTACGCCTGGATGATCTACCAGTACCAGCGGAGAAGCGTGATCTACTGCATCGCCGCCCGGATCGACGGGATGGGTAAAAAGACCGGTGAACTGATCGAGCTGGATACCACCCACCTGGGGTTTGCGGCTGATAACAAAATTTACTCGGTGATCAGCAGTGAGGATAAAAAGAAGATCGGGGTGTTTAAGATCAATAGCCGGAACCGCCAGCGGTATATCATGACCACCCTGCTTTTCAATGAAAAACTGGAACTGCAGAAAAAAAGCCGGCTGGAAATCCCGATGGAAGAACGCAATGAAAATCTCAGCGATTTTAACCTGGACAATGAAGGGGACCTTGTTTTTTCAAAATTCCTGCGCCAGGGGAATGACAATATCAGCTCGGCTTCCTTTATTATTAAAAAAGCCCAGGAAGACACCCTGATACAGTATCCCCTCAAGATCGAGAAAACCTGGCTGGATGAGATCCATATCAAGGTCGATAATCACAACAAACGGTATTTCCTGACCTCCTATTATTATAAAGAAAGAAGGGGAAATATTGATGGCTACTATTTTTATATCTGGGATAAAGTGGCCGGAAAGCCACTGGTGGAAACAGTTAATATCTTTACGGATGAACTGCGGGGAGAAGCCCGGGGGGATGCCAGTGCCCGGATGGCCTTCAATGACTTTTTTATCCGGAATATCATTACAAGACGCGATGGTGGGTTTATCATCGGCAGCGAAGCCTATTACACCACCTCCCGTTTCAATAACTGGAACCGCTGGGATTACCTCTATGGATCACCGTATTTATCATCCGGGTTCAACAACTACTATTATTCTCCGCTTTACGACCGGTACTGGTGGAACCGGGGTATCGGTAACAGCAACCAGGCCGTCCGTCACCATGCTGATAATATCACGGTGATGTCCTTTAACAGCCAGGGACAACTGGAATGGAGTAATGTGATGGGGAAAAGCCAGTTTGATGATGATAACGGGGATCTGATTTCCTACCAGCTCATGAATACCGGGGATCAGATCCATTTCCTGTTTAACCAGATGGAGCGGAGAAATAACCTGCTCAATGATTATGGGGTTACTCCTACTGGCGAAATGACCCGAAATCCGACCCTCAAAAACCTGGATAAAGGATATGATTTTATGCCCAAATACGGAAAACAGGTGAGTGCAAAACAAATGATCATTCCTTGTATATATCGTAACTATATTTGTTTTGCAAAAATCGACTATAACTAATCTTTAATTCAGTCCAGGAACCTTGGTTGGCATATTTAAACAGAAAAACCCGGCAAATATCGTTTTGCTCCTGGTTTTCGGGGTGTTGATTAAACTCCCCATGTTCACCCAGCCCCATATCACCGAAAGGGGCACAGGGGATGGCATACTTTTCCGGGCCCTGCTGGATTACCTGCACCGGCAGCAACAGTTCGGTCCGGTGATTTATCCCGTTCTGGCCTTTTTCTTACTTTTTATACAGGCCATCATACTCAGCCGTTTTATAGCCCAGCACCGGATGATGAACCGGCCCACTTACCTCCCCGGGATGGCCTATATGCTGATTACTTCCCTCTTCCAGGAGTGGAATTATTTTACCGCCCCGCTGCTGGTCAATACTTTTTTACTGTTTGTCTTGTCAGCCCTGTTCCATATTTACAACCAGGCCGAATCGAGGGGTACTATATTTAATATTGGTCTTGCCTTAGGACTGGCTTCCTTTTTTTACTTCCCGGCGATCACGTTTATTTTCTGGATCCTGCTGGCCCTGATGGTCATGCGGCCCTTCCGTCTCAACGAATGGGTGCTTTGCCTGCTGGGGGTGACCGCTCCGTTTTATTTTTATGCGGTTTACCTGTTCATTACCGGCGGCTTAAACTGGAATAACCTGTTACCCCCCCTTTCCATCCACCTGCCTTCATTGGAGCAATCTGCCTGGATGGCGGGCAGCGTTTTCCTGCTTACCGTGCCCTTTCTGATCGGCAGTTATTACGTGCAGGATAACTTACGCAAAATGCTGATCCAGGTCCGGAAAGGCTGGAGCCTTGTTTTATTATACCTCCTGGTGGCGATCCTGGTGCCCTTTGTCAACAACAGTGACAGTTTTGCCAACTGGGTGATGGCAGCCGTGCCCTTTGCTGCTTTCCATGGATGTACCTACCTGTATTCCGGATTCCGGATAGTGCCCGTTCTTTTTTTCTGGATCACTGTGGCTTTTGTAATTGGTTTTCAGTACTGGGGTCCGGGATGGTAGGGAAGAAGGAGAGAGGAGAGAGGAGAGAGGAGAGAGGAAAGAGGAAAGAAAGGCCTTCTAAAAGGCCCTGTCATCCCGACAAAGGAGGGAGCTTCGATCCGGGGTCTGACGAAACTTCTAAGAAAACTAGTCATCCTGACAAAGGAAGGATTGTCATTCCGGGAAGGAAGGATTGTCATCCCGAAGCGAAGCGAGGGATAAGGCCGGATAAAGGGCTCCTTAATTCCGACGAAGGAGGTATCTCAACACAACAAAAACCATGAATTCAGCACTTGTTCACACCAGTACTTCCGGCTTCGTCTGACCATCACTTTGCTTATCTTTGCTCCTTAAAATCACCCCCGTTATGAAATTTGGCGTTGTTGTTTTTCCCGGTTCAAACTGCGACAGGGACATGTATGATGCACTGCGTTATGATCTGGATCAGGATGTCACGATGCTATGGCATAAAGACCGCGATCTGGGGAAGTTCACCACGGAGGATTGTATTATACTTCCGGGTGGGTTTTCATACGGCGACTACCTGCGTTGCGGGGCCATTGCCCGCTTTAGTCCCATGATGCAATCCGTGATCGAGTTTGCCAATGCCGGAGGTAAGGTATTCGGAGTCTGCAACGGATTCCAGATACTTTGTGAATCACACCTGCTGCCGGGGGGCCTGCTCCGGAATGCCAACCAGCAATTTGTCTGTAAAAACGTATATATCACCAATGAAACCGGGAAACCATATATGATTCCGGTGGCCCATGGCGAAGGCCGCTATTATGCGGACGAAAAAACACTGGACAACCTGGAAGCCAACGGGCAGGTGATTTTTTATTACTGCGATGAGAACGGAAAAATCGGCGGTTTGGCCAATCCCAATGGATCCACCCGTCATATTGCCGGAATCTGTAATGCCAACCGCAACGTATTTGGGATGATGCCTCACCCGGAAAGAGCCTGCAGTGCCGTCCTGGGAAACACGGATGGGCGTGAAATAATCCGGACCCTCCTGATGGCGGAGCAACTGGTTTAAGGGTTTGAGCATCTGTACGTAAGCCGCTGTTACTTTTGTCACCAACAGGCCGGAAGCCGAACCTTAACTTTACCCTGTTATTTAACAGTTTCCTGTCATTTAAAGCAGGATTTTTGTACGTAAATAGTAATAAACAGAACGAATGAAAAAAATACTACTCGCTTTATTCTTAACCGGCTTTGTGGCAGTGTCCCAGGCACAACTGAATCCGATCAGCTGGACCTTCAGTGCAAAAAAGACCGGGGATAAAACCTATGAACTGCAGATGAAGGCAACCATCCAGGCCAAATGGCACCTGTACTCACAAACCCAGCCGGAAGATGCCGTGGCAATGCCTACAACCTTTGTACTGAACCCGAATCCTTTATTCACCCTGGAAGGGAAAATAAAAGAGTCCGGTAAAATGGAAAAATTTACCGATAAAACATTGGGTGTTTCCGCCAACCAGTATTCAAACACAGTTACGTTTACACAGGTGGTGAAATTAAAAAGCAAAGTAAAAACCAGCATTACCGGGACCGTTGAATACCAGACCTGTGATGACCAGAAATGCCTGCCCCCTAAAAAAGTGAATATTAAAGTGGCCCTGGATTAAGGGAATAAACATATTCTATCCGGCGGGGCTGTAATGATTGATCATACAGCCCTGCTTGTTTAAAAAAGCACCCATGTTTCGTTTAACCCGCTTCCTGTTGATTCTTCTGCTTGGTTTTTTATCCGGACAGTCCCTGGCCCAGGATTCCTCCATGTATTCCTGGAAAGTAACCAGTAAAAAAACAGGGGAAGGGGTCTATGAAATCAGTTTCAGCACCACCGGTAAGAACGGATGGCAGTTGTATGCCCCCGGGCAGGACCTGGGCGGTGTGCCTTCGGTGGAATTGAGTTTTCCTGATTCCGCCATCAGTGCCCTGCCGCTTCAAAAAGCAGCAGGTGCTCTTACGGTATTTGCGAGCCCCTTATTTGATAACAAAGAAGTAACCGTTTATGAAGGACCGGCAGAATGGAAGACAACGGTGACCATCAAAGGAACCGTGCCCGGAACCCTGCAGGGCAGCCTGACTTATTTCTACGGAAGCAAAACAAATAAGGATGAGTTCAGCCCGGACCCGGCCCTGGCTTTTAATGTAGCCCTGGAAGGAGGGGTGAAAGCCGCGTCGATAAAAGTGGCATCCATTGATATTCATAACCCGAAGGCGGATTGCGGGGATGACGGCACGGCAAATAAAAGCCTGCTCAGTATTTTCCTGCTTGGTTTACTGGGCGGACTGATCGCCCTGGTTACACCCTGTGTATTCCCGATGATTCCCGTTACCGTAACCTTTTTTACCAAAAAATCTGCTGATCATAAAAAAGGGATAACGAATGCATTGCTCTATGGCTTCTTTATCTTCCTGATCTATGTACTGATCACCCTGCCATTTCATATTGCCGGGAAAGCGATCAGCCCCGAGATCTTTAATAATATTTCCACGAATGTCTGGCTGAACCTCCTGTTCTTCACCATTTTTGTGGCGTTCGCCCTTTCCTTCTTTGGATTATATGAGATTGGTCTTCCTGCGGGTCTGGCCAATAAGGCGGATGCCAAATCCGGATTGGGTAAGATCGGGGGTATATTTTTTATGGCCTCCACCCTGGCGATCGTTTCATTTTCCTGTACGGGTCCCTTGTTAGGCACTTTACTGGTAGGAGTGGCCGACCAGGGAGCCTGGCCGCTTACTGCAGGGGCTGCGGGCTTCGGGATTGCCCTGGGTTTACCATTTGCTTTGTTTGCCATGTTCCCGAACTGGCTGCATTCCCTGCCCAAATCCGGCGGCTGGATGACGGATGTGAAAGTGGTACTGGGATTCCTGGAACTGGCCCTGGCGGTTAAATTTCTATCCAATGCCGACCTGGTGAAACAGTGGGGTTTGCTGAAGAGAGAGGTCTTTATAGGACTCTGGGTGCTGATTGGCCTGTTAACGATACTTTACTTGTTTGGCTTCATCCGGATTGCCCACAGTACCCGGGTGAAAAAATTCGGTTTTATCCGGATCGGCTTTATCGTGCTGTTTGCAGCAGCCACCATTTACTTAGTACCCGGAATCTGGAATGCCCGTCTTAAGCTGATCAGCGGATTTCCTCCCCCGAGAAACTACAGTTTATTTCCCCCGGAACGCAAAGCGCTTTTCGTTCCCATACACAACGATTATACAGCAGCCCTGGAACGGGCCCGGGCCGAAAACAAACCCGTACTGATTGATTTTACCGGATGGGCCTGTGTAAACTGCCGTCGGATGGAAGAAAATACCTGGCCGGATAAAACCGTGGACAGCCTGATGCGCCATGAGTTTGTGGTTGTTTCGCTTTACGTGGATGAACGGAATAACCTGCCCCTGTCCGAACAAACCGTGGAATTGTTATCCAATAAAACGGAAAAAGCGATTGTGACAATCGGGGATAAATGGTCCACCTTTCAGACAGAAAATTTCGGTGCCACTTCACAACCGCAATACGCGATCATCAGTCCTGACCAGGTGGCCCTGACCAAAACAAAATATTATACACCGGATACGGAAGAGTTTATTGAATGGCTGGAATGCGGACTGGAAGCGTACCGCTCCGTAGAATCAGCACGGAAAAAATAGAAATTGTTTATTGCCTGATAGTAGTAAGTCGGTAGTTCGTAGTTAGTAGTTCGTAGTCGGTTGCGTAAAACGAGAAGTATAGCGTTATTTTAGATTCAACTTACTAAGGATGGGCTGTTGACTACTAACTACTAACTACAAACTACTAACTAAAAAAGCCTCCCGGACTTCACGTCTCAGGAGGCTTTTCAATTAGGTGTCATTCTGTAACAACCAGGCAGATTTCACAACAGTAGGCCCGTTCCGGGGATTGTCTTCAGCAAGCGAAAAACAATTCCAGTGCGGATACTTTTTTCCGACGGAGATACAGAATGACAAAACCTTTAATCTTCAGGTGAAGAATAAGGCAATATGTTCTGAATTAAAGAGCGATTTGTTTCTGGGTCATCAGCTTGCGTAAGTTAATCAATCCGTAACGCATTCTGCCCAATGCCGTGTTAATACTGCAATTGGTGGCGGCGGCGATTTCCTTAAAGCTCATGTCTGCATAATGACGCAGGATGATCACTTCGCGCTGGTCTTCGGGCAGGCTTTGCAGCATGTCCCTTACGCGGTCATGACTCTGTCTTTTCATCAGCACGGTTTCCGCGCTGTCTTCAGAAAAGTTCAGGACTTCAAAGATGTCTTTGTCTTCGCCATTCCGGATCGTGGGCGTACGTTTTACTTTCCGGAAATGATCCACACAAAGGTTATGCGCGATCCGCATCGCCCAGGGCAGGAATTTTCCTTCCTCGGTATAACGGCCGCTGCGCATCGTGTCAATGATCCGGATAAAAGCATCCTGGAAAATGTCTTCTGCCAGGTACTTGTCCTTCACCAGGAACAGGATAGAGGTGTACAGTTTGTCTTTGTGGCGAAGCACCAGGGCTTCTAACGCACTCAGATTTCCATCCTGGAACAGGTGGATCAGTTCATGGTCGGTTTTTTTTAATAAAGCTTTCATAACTCCTACAGGTTTGGGTTGCACTGCACACTTTCGCACGCAGTTTTCAATTGGATATTGGTGACTAACGGTGTTCGGTAAAAAATAAGTAGAAGTTATGCAATAGGCGGTGTGAGTTTTTGGTTTTTCATTTTTTGGATATTGTCTTATAAAAATAGGTCAATTCAGTAAATTGGCAAACATTTGTGTACGCAAAGCGTTACTAAGTGTGCTAAAAAAATGTTAATGAAATTGGCTGAAACCCTTGCCGGGTAAGGCTTTACCAATATTTGAGGAGAAATGGAACAGACAATAAAAGGGAAGAACCCCGTAAAACCCCGGACCGTAATTTCCGCAGAAAATATACTTATCAAGGGCGCCAGGGGGCATAACCTGAAAGATGTGGCCGTGGAAATACCCCGGAACCGCCTGGTGGTGGTCACCGGTGTTTCCGGGTCCGGTAAGTCATCCCTGACCATCGACACGCTTTATGCAGAAGGGCAGCGGCGTTATGCGGAAAGTCTGAGTGCCTATGCCCGGCAATTCCTCAACCGGATGAATAAACCGGATGTGGACTTCATTAAAGGACTTTGCCCGGCCATCGCCATCGAACAGAAAGTGATCACCCGTACCCCCCGCAGTACCGTGGGGAGTATGACCGAGATCTACGATTACTTGCGCCTGCTTTTTGCCAGGGCCGGCAAAACCATTTCCCCGGTATCCGGACGCGTGGTGAAAAAAGATGATGTGACGGATGTACTGAATGCGATTAAGGAACTGAAGGCCGGGGATAAAGTCTTCATTCTCGCCGTTTTTAAAAAGCATAAAAACAGGGATATCAAAGAAGAACTGAATATCCTCGTACAAAAGGGTTTTTCCCGCGTGTATTCCCAACACCCAACAGCGAACAACGAACAACCCGGAGAAGTACACAGTATAGAGGATCTGCTGGCACTGGATGATAAGGCGCTGAAGAAAAAGAAGATCACGCATATATTGATTGACAGGATCGTGGTGAAAGAGGAATTTGATGAAGACGACCTGCATCGCATAGCCGACTCCGTTGGTACCGCATTCTACGAAGGCGAAGGAGACGTCTATCTCGAAGTTACTCCCGTCTCCGGGCAATCGGCTCTCCACTCTCCACTTTCCACTTTCCACTCTCTTCTTCATTTCAACAACCGCTTTGAACTCGACGATATCACTTTCGAAGAACCGGTACCCAATTTATTTTCCTTCAATAATCCCTTTGGTGCCTGCCCTACCTGTGAAGGGTTTTCCCAGGTATTGGGTATTGACCCCGACCTGGTGATACCGGACCGCCGGCTGAGTGTATATGAAGGAGCAGTGGCACCCTGGAAAGGCGAGAAGCTGGACTGGTGGAGGCAGAACTTTATCAAGGGCGCGAAAAAGTTTGATTTCCCGGTACATAAACCGGTGGCCGATCTCACCCCGGCACAATATGAACAATTGTGGGAAGGCAGTCATGGGGTTTACGGTATCCGTGACTTCTTCAAGGATGTGGAATCCCAGTTATATAAAGTGCAGTACAGGGTATTACTCAGCCGTTACCGGGGCCGTACCGATTGTCCCGATTGCAAAGGCCACCGCCTCCGTAAGGAAGCCCTCTATGTGAAAGTGCATGGTAAGCATATTGGCGAACTCAGTGCCATGCCGGTAAAGGACCTGAAAAAATGGTTTATTGAACTGGACAAGCACCTGACCCCGCATGAAAAGGAAGTCGCCAAACGTATCCTGATAGAATTACACGGAAGACTGGATACCCTGATCAAAGTGGGTTTGGGTTACCTGACCCTCAGCCGGCTGGCCAATAGCCTGAGTGGCGGGGAAAGCCAACGGATTCAGCTGACCCGGAGCCTGGGCAGTAACCTGACCAATTCTTTATATATCCTGGACGAACCATCGATCGGTCTGCATTCAAGGGATACGGCTAACCTGATCATGGTGCTGAAAGAACTCCGCGACCTGGGTAATACCGTGGTGGTGGTGGAACATGATGA
>CAZFLL010000022.1:0-28911 GCA_964519865.1 uncultured Chitinophaga sp.
TATAGAAAAACAATGAGCAGATTACATTTAATACATAAATGTCAATTGGTTTCGCTTCAATTGATCGATATATTATGGAATAAAAAAACGTTAAACAGTATATTAAGAGTATTGAATATTCAAATAAATTTAAATATACTGAGTAGTAGGTAATATTGTTAAGCGTTAAATTGTCGTATATAATATTTAATGTATAAAAAATAAAAAGGATAAAATAGCAAACAATAAGCCATGTGGCAATGGGTTTAAATTTTCTTAAAGGGTGATATTTATTAAAAAAGAATGAATAAAAAAGTAATTCTGTGATAGAGAATAGGCAGTTTTCAAATTCAAATATTTTTCTTTTTAGAACTAAATTGTCAATAAAGAATATAGTAAGTAGTTTTTCGCGTCCCAGTATAAATAGAATCAACGCTGATAGCATATATGAAATAAGCGAAATTGTAAGAAGGTTTATTATTTTATTTCTGAAAATATCGATTAGTGCTACTATAGCAATTATCGAAATTAGTATACTTATAAAGTTTAGGGATTGCATATATTAATTACTAAGTAGTATTATGAATTATAAAGCTAACTTCTAATAATAAATTAAAGGGATACTGCTATCTCGTTTTTTTCCCATTTTTTCCGTTTTTTTTCCCCTCTATTCCTGTCTTTTCCTTCCCATATTTGCTGCCAGTATTGATCAGGAAACCCTGGTTTGCCTGTGAAAACCAGGTAGTGCAGCAGATTAATATCAGTAAAGTACTTCAGTTCCAGGTTGTTTATCCCATGGTGGCCCTGACCGGTAAGGATAGTTTTGAGCAGCAGGGGCTTGCCCCGGGAATGCCGAAAACCGGGCTATTGAACAGAGTAGGCATAATAAAGCAACCATGAAAAAATTTCTGATTATTATTTTAACAACTGTAATTACAATGGAAGGTTATTCGGCTATGATACCGGCTATACCATATAATGTATCAGGCAACAGGAAAGCAATCTATCTATCACTGGAGATTTTCTTTAAATCCTATGATACATCCGTGTTGAGGCGGTTAAAGAAAACAGTGATTGTGCCCGATGAACCGGCCAGGTTAAGTGATGCAGACATCATGTATATGCAGGGAAAAAACGCACAGCTGATTCCGTTGCTGGCAGCGATTAATCCTGTTGCCTATAATCCGGCTGAAATGTCGGTCTCGGATGATATGCTTGTCTATGCCGGGCTCTTTGAATTGTATGCTGAGTTACAGGGGAACAAACAGGGTACAGGAAGGGCCGGCTTTCCCTGGGCCTGTATCCGGGATGTTATTCTTTCTGCCTTTAACGTGTCCACTATCATTGTTCAGTTCCAGGGAATGATTGGCAGCGGGGCCAGCTGGTCAACTGTCCGTCCTTTTCTCTGGCAGTCTTTGCGCAAGTATGGTGGATGGTTTACGGTGGCCGGGGTGATCTGGGATATTGCAACAGAATGTTTTTAAAATATACAACTATGCGTTTTCTTTTATTCATCAGTATACTGGTGTTGATCATCCATGTACTGAAACTGGTATGGTTATGGTTTAAACCCGGCTTTTTGAAACGGCTTGGTTTTAACCTTCCGGAGACCCCGTTGATGTTAACCGCCTATTACCTGTTATCTATCCTGGTACTGGCGGCTTTTATCGCGGACGAAATGGGTTATCTCCATTTTATCAGTGCGGGATAGCCCCTCTGAACGGGTAGCTGGTTTTTTTCCCGGCTACCCGTTTTTTATCCGGGAAAAAACAAGTGAAGGGCGTTTTTTTAATCGCCCGGTTTTCCGGAAAGAACATTTTTTCTCTGGTGCTTTTCTCATGGCCGGGCTATAGCCGGCTTTTAGTTTCGCTGCAGCAACTGCCCTTGCACGGGGAAGCCGAAAACCGGAACCAGAGTAGGCATTATTTTAATTTTATAAGTCATGAAAAAATGTTTTTTTGTTTTGTTGTTTGCTTTCAGCAGCCTGTTGTCCATGGCACAGGCCCTGACCGACCCGGAATTTCAGATCTTTAAGGAAAGCGTGGCCATCACGGGCACATTTACCCGGAACCTGAATGGAAAAGCTTTTGTGAAAGAGATCAGGTTTGTCAATTTTTCGTCCGCTTTTAAAATGCCGGTGGGGTATGGTATAAAGGGGGAGGCGTTGGCTGATAATGGAAAAGGCTATGACCTGAAAGCAGGAGACGGGATCTATACCTCTGTAGTTACTTACCCTGTTACTTCCAGGCAAGCTGCCAACCCGGTTGGTGTCAGTGTGCCCGTGTTGCAGAAAGTGGTCGTGGATGAAGGGTTTAAATATGAAGAACAACTGGACAGCCGGATGGTAACAGAAAGGATTAAAATCAAGGTTAAATGTCATTTCAATTTTTGCGGTTGCCCATGCCCGACATTCACCTGCAATGCCTGTGAATGGTTTGGCTGGAGCTGCGTTTCTTTTGAATGGTGTGAAGTGGAAGTGGGTTGGGAATAAATTAACCGGATTACCGGGCTTTATTGGCCCGGTAATCATTAAACCAATACATAATCATGAAACTTAAAACCTGGTTATTACCATTAGTTACTGCCATCGCCGCAATCGTGATCCTGAAGCTGCCCTACAGCTGGCTGTTCTCTTCTTTTACCGAATACCAGCAGGATCTCCTGGTGAATGCCACCAGGGGAATACTGATTATCCTGTTTGCGTTATTGCTGCTCTGGCATTACCGGTTATGGAAAAATGCCTGTTTCCCGTTGAACCGGATGAAAAGTTTTATTCCGTTTCTTCCTGCTCTTTTGCTTGTGCTCATTTTCGTGGTTTTATCCGGTAAGTCATTCCGGGATTTCAAGGGTGATTTACCGTTAATCTTTTCTGTTATTGGTATCACCATAGTACGGACGTCCGCCGAAGAGCTGATCTGCCGTGGCGTCATGCAATCCTGGTTTATGGGAAAAGGGAAAACACCCCGCCAGAGTATTATATTGGCCAGTATCATTTTTGCCTTTATGCATATTTCCAACATACTGGTTCATGGTGACTGGGTGGGAATGGTGAACCAGGTGATATTTGCTTTTTTAATGGGACTTATGCTCGGATCCGTAACACTTATGACCGGTAATATCCTGTTTTCCTGTTTGCTGCATACCTTAACTAATCTCCCGGCAGCATTTAAGAAGTATAACCCGGTGGAAGAAATACCCGGTGCGGATGATGCGGCCTTTGTTTCTTTTGGAGAGAGTCTTTTACAGATCCTGATGTTCCTGATTATTTTCTCGCCCTTGATACTGGTTGCCCTGTATTATATCAACCACCAGCGATGGATGCCACGCATCCCTCCGGCAGCCCGGGATCAGTCCTAAAAGAAATATCCCCAATTTGCGGTTTCTACTAAAATTTGCGTAGTTTTACTCAGGTCGGTATCAAATTAGAAATTTTTTTAACCCAATACCTCATGACGGCTCAGCAAATAAAAGTAGCGATTGCAGACGACCATAAGATTTTCCGTGATGGAATCCGGATGGCGCTGAAAGAAAAAGATTACCTGAAAATTATATGGGAGGCCGAGGACGGCAAAGACCTTATGCACAAACTGGTGCTTAAGCAACCGGATGTGATTCTTATGGATATCCGCATGCCTCATGTGGACGGAATCAATGCCATTGGTATGATCCGCAAGGAATATGAGACCATCAAGATCATTGTCCTCACCATGTATGATGACCAGGAAATGATCACCCGGATGATGGAAATGGGGGCCAATGCCTACCTGACCAAGACCACCGATCCGGAAGAGATCTACCAGGCCATCCTGACCTGTATGAACGATGATTTTTATTTTAATGAACTGGTGAATAAAGCCGTGCTGCTGAAACTGCAGCATAAAAAAACAGTCAGGCAGTTTTACCCCAATCCCATCAAGCTTTCTGAAAAAGAACTGCGTATCTTGAAACTGATCGCCGACGATAAAACCACGGAAGAAATTTCAAAAGAGGTTTTCCTGAGTCCCCGTACCATTGAAACCATCCGGCAGAATATGAAACAGAAAGTGGGGGCCAAGACCATCGCCGGCCTGGTGATGTATGCCACCCGGAACAAATTATTGGAATAAACAAAAGACCGGGTTGCCCCGGTTTTTTTATCTCAATTCTTCCTGTATGAGTAATATCAACAATGATTTTTTTGACGGCCATTATAAAGAGATCTGGAAAACCATGATCCCGGCGGAACTGACCGTAAAGGAAATTGATTTTATGGTGCCTCATTTTAATCTCCAGCCCGGAAGCCGGGTGCTGGACCTGATGTGTGGTTATGGCCGTCATGCCCTGGCCCTGGGCAGAAAGGGGATAGCCGTTACTGCCGTGGATAATCTCCCGGACTATGTTGAAGAAGTAAAAGCGTTAGCCGCCGCAGAGAAACTGCCGGTACAGGCTTATTGCAGTGATATATTAAGTTATAACAGCAGGGAAATCCATGACCTGGCTATCTGTATGGGCAACAGCCTCAATTTTTTTAATGCGGCTGATACGGTTTACCTGCTTCGCCAGGTGGCCAGCCAGTTAAAACCAGGCGGATCGCTCCTGATCAACAGTTGGTCCATTGCGGAAATTACATTCAGTAAACCTCTCAGCAGCAGCTGGAGCCGGATCGGGGAGTATACCTTTCTGTCAAAAGGTCAACTGAGTTTCCAGCCCACCCGCCTGGAAGTGGAAACCATAACGATCAGTGCTGATGGCAAACAGGAAACCAAAACAGGGGTTGATTATATTTTCTCCCTCAATGAAATGGAAGCCATGCTCCTCGAAGCTGGTTTTCAACTGAAGGAAGTCTACAGTATACCTGGCCGGAAGAAATTTACCCTGGGTGAACCAAGGGCCTACCTGGTGGCTGAAAAAATCTGACGCTGCTAAAAGTAGTGAAAAAAATAAGCCCCGGCGTTATGAGGACCGGGGCTTTGTTGTTACTGTTATGAAAAGAAAAGATCTTTATAGGTGGCGCTTCATAAGGACAGGGTTTAATGGCGCTCTGGTTTTGGTTTTTTCAACAGGTTTGGATCGGAAAAACGGGACGTATAAAAATTGAAAGTTGATTGCCGGTGAAGTGTATCCCGATGAAGATCGGGGTCGGTTTTTCAAGGGAATTGGAAAAGACTTTCTGGACGGTTATGGACATTGGATGAGATAATACAGGTCATCCGCTCAATCAACTTTCAGACACAAAAGTATATCCACAGGGTAATGTGAACAAGAGAAGAACTGCCCTATTTGCCACCATCGGTATTTACTTACGGCATCGTATTTTTTCTGTTTTGGCATCGTAAAGCTTCGTAAAGGAACTTTCCGGGCGGTAGTTTCCGCAATTTTTAAATCAAGTACTTTCACTATGGTATATATTGCAGGAATTCTCCAACTTGCACTACAGAATAAATACTTTAATCCAATAATTATTTTACTAATTATCTAAATCATGAAAAACCCCGATTCTAATGCAGTTATCAAGGTAGCGATCGCCGATGACCATGCATTATTCCGTACCGGTATCAAGACAGCTTTACAGGCAAGAAAAGATATTCAGATGGTGGCTGAAGCCGAAAACGGCATGCAACTCCTGAACCTCTTACGTCATATACAGCCCGATGTGGTACTGCTCGATATCCAGATGCCGATCATGGATGGACTGACCGCCCTCCCGGAAATCAAGAAATTGTACCCGGATATCAAAGTGATCATGCTTTCTTTCCTGAACGACCATTCGGTTATTTCAAAAATGATGGAGCTGGGTGCCAATTCCTATATTACCAAGGAATCCGGTGCCGAACTGATCTATGAAGCGATCCGTGGTGTATTTGAAAATGATTTTCATTTCAACGACCTGACCAATAAAGCCCTGCTGAGTGGCCTGCGTACCAAACGCAACCATGAATCCTCTATGCCGCAGGATGTACAGCTGACGGAGAAGGAAATCACCATCCTGAAACTGATGTGTGATGAGAAAAGTACCAAGGAGATCGCGGATATCGTGGACCTGAGCCCCCGTACCGTGGAAGCGATCCGGGATAAACTCAAAACCAAAACCGGTACTAAATCCATGGCCGGCCTGGTAATGTACGCGGTAAAAGCCGGTCTCGTGGAACAGGCCTGACTCAGCTGAGCCCATAACGAAAGATTTAATCCTTAATAATTGACAAAGCCATTTGCCAGACGCAAATGGCTTTTTTGTTACTTTGAGCCATGTTCATCTCATTTAACGGGAAAATTTCAGCCGCTGACCAGCCGGTTTTGCTGGCCTCCAACCGTGGTTACCGGTATGGAGATGGTTTATTTGAAACCCTGCGGCTCGAAAATGGCACTATTCTGCTGAAAGATCTCCATTTTAAACGGCTGATGATGGGCCTGCAGCTACTGAAGTTTGAACTGCCGAAACTTTTTTCCCCCGGTAAACTGGCAGATGAGATCCTTCAGCTGGCAGAGAAAAACCAGGTGCGTGAACTGGGTCGGGTACGGCTTTCTGTATTCCGGGGCAATGGCGGACTCTATGATGCTGACCGCGGACTTCAATACCTGCTGGAATGCTGGCCCCTGCCTGAAAGTTTTAATCACCTGAATGAAAACGGCCTGGTGATTGATGTTTTCCCGGATGCCCGTAAACAGGTTGACGCATTTTCCGGACTCAAATCGGCTAATTTTCTCCCTTATAACCTGGCAGCCATTTATGCCAAAGAACAAAAGCTGAATGATTGCCTGCTGCTGAATACCCAGGGAACAATTGCCGACAGTACAATTGCTAACCTTTTCGTGGTTAAGGATGACCGCTTCATCAGTCCGGGCCCTGAACAGGGAGCCGTGGATGGGGTGATGCGGAAATACCTGCTTGGGCGGTTGAGGTCCGAAGGATATACTGTGGAAGAGGGAGCGGTAAGTATGGAGGATTTAGTAACGGCCACTGAGGTTTTCCTGACCAATGCCATACACGGGATAAAATGGGTAAGACAATTCAGGGGGGCCAATTATTCCAATCAGCGGGCCATGGAAATTTATTCGCGCTTTATTAAAACAATTCCCCGCTAAGCTTGTTTCCTGCATATGAAACCTGCTGTCACTATTTTCTGGTTCCGTCGTGATCTCCGCCTGCAGGACAATACAGGGCTTTTTCACGCGCTTCAATCCGGTCACCCGGTGCTTCCTGTTTTTATTTTTGATACTAACATCCTTTCATCCCTGGAAGATACCGATGACCGTCGTGTTGATTTCATTCACCAGGCCCTCACCGCCATGCAGGAACAGCTGCTGGCATTGGGATCAACGCTGGATACACGCTATGGCCAACCACTCCAGGTATACCAGGATTTAATGAATGAATATGAAGTAAAGGCTGTTTATACGAATCATGATTATGAACCCTATGCCCGGCAGCGGGATGAAGCATTGGGCAAATGGTTGCAGGCAAAAGGGATTGTATTTAAAACGTTTAAAGACCAGGTGATCCTGGAAAAAAATGAAGTGCTGAAGGATGATGGCAGGCCTTATACTGTATTCACTCCCTATTCCCGCAAATGGAAAGCAGTTTGTACCCCCGGACACCTGAAATCATTTTCTATAAAAAAATATGATGATCAGTTCCTCCTTCAACCACCGAAACCATTGCCCACCCTTGCTGCAATGGGATTTAAAGCCACAGGTTTCCCGTTTCCAGGTAAGGGCTGGAAGAAAGAACTGATCAGTCAGTATAAAGAGCAGCGGGATATTCCTTCCTTACCCGGCACTTCCAGGTTAAGTGTGCACCTGCGTTTTGGAACCATCAGTATCCGTGAACTGGCCCGTGAAGCCGGCCCCTTGAATGAAACCTTCCTGAATGAACTGATCTGGCGTGAATTTTACCAGATGATCTTATGGCATTTCCCGCAGGTGGTCGGGCAATCTTTCAAACCGGAATATGATCAGATCCGTTGGAGAAATAATGAACAGGAATTTGAAGCCTGGTGCAATGGACAAACCGGTTACCCGATTGTGGATGCGGGCATGCGCGAACTCAATGCCACCGGATTTATGCATAACCGGGTTCGGATGATCGTGGCTTCTTTCCTGACCAAGCATTTACTGATCGACTGGCGATGGGGGGAGGGATATTTTGCCCGTAAACTCCTTGATTATGATCTTTCGGCTAATAACGGTGGCTGGCAATGGGCGGCTGGCAGTGGCTGTGATGCGGCTCCTTATTTCAGGGTTTTCAATCCTTACCTGCAGACACAGAAATTTGATCCGGAATTAAGATACATCCGTAAATGGGTGCCTGAGTTTGAGGAACTCACTTATGCCCGGCCCGTCGTAGTGCATGAAACGGCCCGGAAAAGATGCCTGGATGTATACGCAGTGGCTTTGAAAAAATAAAAGGTCAATCGTTGTAACTGCCTCCATCAAACCGCGGGTTCACAAAATTATTCAGTTTGGAACCGAACCGGTAATTGATTCCCAGGTTGAAGTAATAATTATAACCGGAAGCCAGTTGCCGTTGACGGGCCAGCACTTCCTGCGAAGTGGCACTTCCCTTTTGCAGGTAAAACTGATCCCTGGAGAGGCCCCCGAATGCCGAAACATAAAAGGAAAGCCCGCCGGTAACACGTACACTGGTATAGGCATTCATGCCGAGGTTGAAGTATTTCCAGTCATGGAAGTAATTGTGATAGCTGATGCCAATATAGGAGGTTCCCCATTTTTGATTATAGGTCATGTTGGCATTGAACCCATGACCGAATAAGGTTTCTTTTATTTTATCATACAGGGTGGTATCATAGTACCTGTTTTGCCTGGCGGTTACCCCATAGCTGAGTGTAAAAGAACGGTTGTTTACTTCTTTATATGGGAAAATATTATACTCCACGGCTGACCGGAAAAATATTCTTCCTTTATTGTTGGAAAATGTATTCTGGCTGTAGTTTGTTTCATAAGCCCAGCTCCAGTGAGTGTTTATACTTTTTACCAGGAAATGCGCCAGGGATAAATTGTGGTTATTGACCACATATTTTATCGGCCCGGTGCCATCATCATATTCAAAGGCAGAGCGGTTGCGGCTGCCATTCATGCTGAATCCGAGCTTCCATTCTTCCGTGGTCCGGTTGGCGGAAAGATTCACACTGTACCTGAAATTTTTATACACTTCATCGGCGTCCATATTGCCGTTGGCTCCCACCCGGTATACCCAGTAATTCCAGGGATCTTTTTCCAGTTTGGTTTCTTTTTTGGCAATACTATCGGATCCCCCTGATTTAAAACTGATATTGATATCCTTTGCAGCGGTGGTCCGCGCGATAAAAGGAGCGAGGCCAAGTTTGATATACCGGATCAACTGATCCCTTTCTTCAAATTCGGTAATATTCGGGTCTGTGTTAAATCGTAGTGTATCAGGCTGGCGGCTGAACTGGTTTTGCCCGAAAAATATCAGCTGGTACTGGTCACCGCCACTGCCGGTTCCCTGGCTGGTAATAAGCAGGTGTACATCAGATGCTTTATTGTCCAGTAAAAAATCAACAATATTTATTTCCGACCGGATAAAAGTCATATCGCACCAGGTACTGCTGCAATCAACAAATACTTTGAGGCGGTTGGGAATGGAGGCAGGTGGCTGGGCTTTACAGGTCAGTGAAAGCAGGAATACAATTAAGGACAAGGCTAAACCTCTTTTCATGGCGGTTGGTTAGGTGGTAAAACGGGAAGAGGTTCTTCGCAGGATATGCTATTAAACCTGAAAATCGGTATTTTATTGTTAACACAATTCTAATTCAGGCAAACAGATGCCGGTTCAGTTATTTTCCATAAATAATTCTTGAAAATTGCCGGTTCCCGGTTGCTGCTGACTGTTAAATACAGCATAGAGTTCCCGGATGGCTTTTTTCCCGTCCTCCCCTAAATCCAGGGAATAATTATTTACATAAAGGTCAATATGCTGGCGCATTACCTGTTCACTCATGGTTTGTGAATGTTCTTTTACATAGCCCGTTACTTGCGGGTACCGGGCAAAAGCGTATTCGAGGCTTTGGCGGATCAGGCTGCTAACCCGCCGGGCCATGGGTATTCCCAGGCCCTTTTTTGCGGCAATGCCGCCCAGCGGAATGGGGACATGCATCTTGTTTTCCCAGTACTCCCCCAGGTCCATTACCTTTTTCAGCCCTTTATCCTGGTAAGTAAAACGGTTTTCATGTATGATGAGTCCAAGGTCGGTTTCACCCCTCAGCACCGCGTCTTCAATGGTGGAAAACAGCAACGGCTTCTTCTGAAGGGCTTCGGGGTAAGCAAAACTCAGCAGGAGGTTGGCCGTGGTATTGATACCCGGTATCCCGATCAGGCTATTATTAACATCCGGCTGAACCTTGTCTTTATGACAGATCAGCAGGGGGCCGACTCCCTTACCCAGGGCACTGCCTGAGTCAAGCAAAACATAATTGGCCGCAGATTTAAAAAAGGCCGGGAAACTGAGTTTGGTGATATCCAGTTTACCCTGCAGGGCCCATTGGTTCAGCGTTTCCACGTCTTCCAATACAGCTTCAAAGGAGAGGTCACCGGTATCAATTTTCCGATTGACCAGTGCATCAAAAATAAACGTGTCGTTGGGGCAGGGGGAGAAGCCCAGGGTCAGTTTCATATTTTTTCTAATAATCGGATCAATTCAGCATTCAGGTTGATGATGGATGCTTTCATATTCCAGTTTTTCTTATTCCGTTCCGCAATATAATTGGACACAGCCCGCAGTTGAATAAAAGGCACATTTTCCATCAGGCACACATAATGAAGGGCAGCGCCTTCCATCGATTCCACAACCGGGGCAAAATGTTCCGTATAAAATTTCACTTTTCCCGGATCTGTAGTGATTTCATTGACGGATATTCCTTTTACTTTTTTCAACCTTGTTTTTTTTAATACCTCATGCTTATTCACCAGCCAGCCTTTACTGAAGGGGTATTGGTTCTGCGGAACGAGGTTCAGGTCAAACAGGGTTTTAAGGGCATTCAGTTCGATCACACTCTGATCGGCGATGGCTTCCTGTTTAACGGCCATTACAGATCCTGTGGGAATATTCCGGTCAAAGCAGCCGCCGACACCTGCCTGTATGACCAGGTCTGGTTTTTTCAGCAGCAGTTGCCGGGTCAGCGACCAGGTGGTGGCCGTAAGTCCAATCCCTGTGATGAGCACATCATACTGGTGATCCGGGAGGTGTTCATTCTTCCGGAGACTTTCCAGGAAAGGGGTGATCTCAATGGGAGTGGCTGCTACAACCAGGCAGTTCATACTTATTGTTTATGCAAAGGTGCCTATTTGTTCGTTATCCTATATAAAAAGGGGCAGGTTTCTCGTACCTTTGCGTGCCGCCGGACCGATAACCGGCTTCTCCCTCCGCCCAATTGCCGGGGGCAAACCACAAAAAGTAAAGCATGGTTTACTTAACCAGGATCGAACATTTTAATTCTGCCCATAAGCTGTACAATCCCCGCTGGTCAAAGGAAAAAAACGAGGAAGTATTCGGTCGCTGTGCCAACGAAAACTGGCATGGGCATAATTTTGAATTATATGTTACCATAAAAGGCCGCCCGGATCCAGATACCGGTTTTATTTTTGATGCCAAACAGCTGGGTAAACTGGTACAGGAACGGATCATTGAAAAACTGGATCACCGGAACCTGAATGAGGATGTGGATTTCATGCGCGGGAAAATGTGTTCCATCGAAAACCTGGTCATCGGTATCTGGAACGAACTGGAACCCGGTTTGCCGCCAGCCGCCCGGTTACATTGCCTGAAGCTGGTGGAAACTTCAAAAATCTATGTGGAATATTTCGGGGAGGCCGGATTACCGAACAATTAGTGTCTTTTCCTGTTATTCCCTTTCACGGCGGCCGTTTATATTTCTTAACTTGTAATATGAGTAAAAAGGTAGCAGTATTCCGGAAAGAAAGTTTTAATGCAGCCCACCGGCTGTTTAACCCTGCCTGGGATGCCGGAACCAATGACCGGGTATTCGGCAAATGTGCCCTGCCTAATTACCATGGTCATAATTATGACCTGGTGGTAAAAGTGGTGGGAGAACCGGATCCTGAAACAGGTTATGTAATGGATATGAAAATTCTGAGTGACCTGGTACAACGGGAAATCGTGGAACGATTTGATCACCGTAACCTGAACCTGGATACGGTTGAATTCAGGGACCTGAACCCGACTGCCGAAAATATTGCAGTGGTGATTTACCGGTTATTGCGTCCGCATATTGACGAACAACTGGAGATGCAGGTACGTTTGTATGAAACACCCCGGAACTTTGTGGAGTATCCGGCTTAAATCAAAAATGGATTATGGCTTACAGAAGAATTGAACAGTATGATGAAAGCACCACCAACGGGCTTATTAAATCATATAAAGAGACCATTGGATTACTGGGTGAAGACCCGGAAAGGGAAGGCTTGCTGAAAACACCTGAACGGGTGGCAAAAGCGATGCAATACCTGACCCAGGGATACCAGCTGGATGCGCATGCGATCCTCAATTCCGCCAAATTCCATGAAGATGTGAGTGAGATGATCGTGGTAAAGGATATTGAGCTGTACAGCATGTGTGAGCACCATATGCTCCCCTTCTTCGGGAAAGCCCATGTGGCCTATATCCCCAATGGCTGGATCACCGGGTTGAGTAAAGTGGCCCGGGTGGTGGATGTATATGCCCGCCGGATGCAGGTACAGGAAAGACTCACCATACAAATCAAAGATGCGATAAAGGAGACACTGAATCCCCTGGGCGTGGCCGTGGTTATTGAAGCCAAACATCTTTGCATGATGATGCGGGGTGTGCAGAAACAGAATTCCGTGACCACCACCTCTGCTTTTGACGGGGAGTTCCAAAAAAACTCCACCCGCAGCGAATTTATGAAGCTGATCGGCTCCCGTTTAAGCTGATAATGAATATTATTTGCGGAAATGCCATAAAGATTTTTCTAATTAAAACCTTTATGGCATTTTTGTTCGTATAACCACCAGCAACCATGAAACACGCGTTTATTTTTCCCGGGCAGGGTTCCCAGTTTCCGGGAATGGGAAAGGGGCATTATGAAAACAGTGCATTTGCCAAGAAATTATTTGAACAAGCGAATGAAATATTAGGTTTCCGGATTTCTGATATCATGTTCGATGGAACAGAGGAAGACCTGAAACAGACAAGGGTTACCCAACCCGCGATTTTTCTGCATTCTGTTATTGCTTTTAAAAGTATTGAAAGTGCCAAACCGGATATGGTGGCAGGACATTCACTGGGTGAGTTTACGGCCCTGGTGGCCAACGGCACACTTAGCTTTGAAGATGCCCTGCAATTAGTGGCCGTGCGGGCTGAAGCCATGCAGAAAGCCTGTGAAGTCAATCCTTCCACGATGGCCGCTGTATTAAACCTGGCCGATGATAAAGTGGAAGCGATCTGCGTGGAAGTGCAACAGGAAACAGGGGAGATTGTGGTTCCTGCCAATTATAATTGCCCGGGTCAGCTGGTGATCAGCGGATCCAGGAAGGGAATTGATATAGCCTGTGAGCGGATGAAAGCAGCGGGTGCAAAAAGAGCATTGGTATTACCTGTAGGTGGTGCTTTTCACTCCCCGTTGATGTTGCCGGCCAAGGAAGAGCTGCAGGCTAAAATCGTATCGACAAAATTTCACACACCCACCTGTGCCATTTACCAGAATGTAGCGGCCAGGGCAGTGATGGATAATGGGGAAATCAAGCAAAACCTTGTGGAGCAACTGACCGGTGCGGTAAGATGGACGCAGAGTGTCCAGGCCATGATTGCAGACGGGGCCACCCGCTTTACGGAAGCCGGACCAGGGAAGGTTTTACAGGGACTGGTTTTGAAAATCAACAAAGAGATGCAGGTGGAAGGCGTGAGCTGAAAATAGTATCGAATATAAAAGGATCACCCGGCCTGAGCCGGGTGATTTTTTTTTGAATATATGGACGGATGGGTCAGTAACAACCGTGTTTACGGTTTTCAGCACTGAAAAAACGTTTGATGATATTAAACAGTGTCGGATCGTAGGTTTGTAATTCTGTTCTTGTATTGATTTGGTTATGCACGCCATTGGTGGGGATTGCTTCCAGGTTGCAGTTAAAATAGCATTGCACCCCTTCTGCCCAGTATTCGCGCATATCTGAACGGGCATAGGTATTGGTCCAGAGATTATTGGCCACGGCATTATTAAATGCGGCCTGCAGTTCAGTGTCGAAGCCCGGGGTGGTGAACCGGATGCCCAGTTCATGGATGGCATGCGCAAATTCATGGGTCAGTATTTCTTCCCCTTTATACCGGTCAATATCCTGGCGGCATAGCATGTTTTCCTCACAGTTACTGGTTAACGGCCGTTCCAATGTGGCGCCATATGCCCGGGCCCGGTTATCCCAGTCAGTACCCGGGAAGACGGTATACAGGTCACTGTATTCGGGTAATTGTGTCGGGCGTTCGTTGATGCCGAGAATGGCGACTCTTAATTTATTCTGGATCATTTTCGCTTTTTCAGCAGGGATCGTACTGACCATGAATAGTATTATATCTTTTGCCTTCAGCAGGGCTTCATCGGATACCTGGGCCGAACTGACAACCGGGATTCCCCCGGCGTCGGTATACTTTTTATAAAATGAATTCAGACCCAAAGAGGCGGGTGGTGCCGGTAACCCGGAAGGAGTTACCCCGGAATCTGATTTGTTACAGCTGATAATCAGGGTCAGCAACAACGGCAGGAGAAATTGTTTTTGTTTCATGTTTATACTATTTAACTGCGGATTTCATTTTAATCAACAGTGGTTAATCTTTACTTTATAAAATTGGCTGTTCCGGCGGGATGCGGCAATACTCAATTTGTAGTAGACCCCGCATTTTACAGGCCGGCAAGTGCAGAATTGATTATTTTAGGAAAACCATTCAATCTGTCCGTTATGCTCCGGTTCGTTTTCTTTTTCCTGGTATACCTGTTGCTGCTGCCCCGTGCTGGCGGACAAACCTCCAGGGTGGATAGTCTCCGTGAAGTACTGTCAGGGCTTCAGCCTGGAAAAGAATATGTTCAGACTGTGGCGCATCTGGCGGACCAGGTAATCAATCCGGATACTCTGTTGCCGTATGTGATCCGTGCCGAGAAAATAGCGGCAGCCTCCGGCGAACAGGGAATGGTTAAAACGTCAGCAATAGCGAGGGTGGGCTACTATATCAGGAAGAATGATCATGACAGCGCACTTCTGTTACTGGGCCCCCTGTTGAAATATTTTCAGAAGGATAAGACCCAACAACATCAGTACCTGTCTCTTTTGTTTCTGAAATCCAAGGTATATGACAGGGGCGGTCAGTATACCCTGGCCCTGGCCACCATGATAGAAGTGATAGACCTGGCAGAAAACCTGCGGGATACGCTGACGATGATCCAGGCAAGAACCGGTATCGGCTGGGTACAGATTGAGATGGGGCAATACAAGGAGGCCCTGCAATGGCTGAACCAGGCCATGTATACATCGGCGAATCATCAATACTATAAAAATTACGGAGCCCTGTACAGTAACCTGGCAATGGCCCATAATAAGCTCGGTCATGCGGACTCCGCCCTTTATTATATCGAAGTGGCCATCCGCGATGCCCGCCTGAATAATAACCTGGTGTTTCTGGCCAATGCACTCAGTATGCAGGCCCGGATATTTATAGATAATAAAAAGGCCCCGCTGGCCGAAGCACCGCTGAATGAAGCCGTACTGATGCGTAAGAAAATGAATGATCCTTTTTATGTGGTCTACGATATGAGCAGCCTGGCCGCTTACTATGCGGCCAATCACCAGCCGGAAAAAGGGATTGCACTGAGTAAGGAAGGAATTGCTTTTGCGCAGGAGAAGGGATTGAGTTCCCAATTACTAATGATTTACCAGGCATTGGCGGATAATTATAAATCAGCGGGTATTGATAAAGCGTACAGTGAAACACTCGAGAAAATCCTTCGGCTGAAAGATTCCTTCAGTAATATCAACTCATCGAAATTGCTGGCAGATCTCCAGGCCAACCATGAAGCCCGGAAAAAAGAAAAGCTGATCAATGAACAGGAGATGAACCTGACCAAGAAAAATTACTGGCTGGCCGGTACCCTACTCTTTACGGCCATGGCGGCCGCCATGGCCTGGCTATTGTTCCGGAATTACCGCAGGCGAAAAAAGCTGGAACTGGAAAAAGCACTGGAGGAAGAGAAACGGATGGCCACAGAAGCGGTGCGTTTGGCAGAAGAAAAGGAGCGGGTCAGGATCGCCTCCGATCTGCATGACAACCTGGGCGCTTATGCCGCTTCAATGGCTTCCAGCCTCAATTATATCCGGGTGCAGGAAAATGATGAACGATCCATGAATGCGTTTGACGACTTAAGGAATAATTCCGGATCGATTATTTCCCAGTTAAATGACACTATCTGGGTATTAAGGAAAGAGAGTCTTTCGCTGACCGCTATCAGTGACCGGGTGAAATTATTTATCAGCCGGATCAGCCGTAGTTATCCCGAAGTCCGGATGGAAGTGTCAGAACAGATCGAAAAAGATCACCAGTTGTCCGCCGCCCATGCCTTCCACTTATACCGGGTGATACAGGAAGCGGTGAACAATGCCCTCCGGCATAGCGGCGGGAAATCAATTATCGTTTATGTCACCGGTTCAGCACATTGGAACCTGCGGATTGAAGACGATGGAAAGGGATTTACACAACCTTCATCGGTCGCAGGCGGTGGTCATGGCTTGCAAACCATGAAAGAACGTTGCCGGGAAGCGGGCTGGTCCGTCCACTGGAGCCCCGGGGCAGGCGGCGGGACCATGGTTGAAATCCGGCCTACTACAAACTGATTATTTTTAAAACACCGGGAAGCCGGTAAATTACGGGAGTATGAATTTTAGTATTGCGCTTACGGAGGACAATAGTATTAACCGGAATACATTTATGCAAAAGGCACAGTTACTCGGTAACCTGCAACTGTTGTTTATTGCCACAAATGGCAGGGAATGCCTGGAGCAATTGAAAGGGCTTCCTGCCTCTAAGCTGCCACAGGTTATTTTTATGGACCTGGAGATGCCGGAGATGAATGGAATCGAAGCGATCGGGCTGGCCAAAGCCTTACATCCGCAGATTCATTTTATTGTGCTGACTGTTTTTGATGATGAAGAGAAAATATTTGAAGCGATCCGGGCGGGTGCATCCGGCTACTTGCTCAAGCATGAACCCGCCAATGTACTTCAGGAAGCCGTGACCAATGTAATGGAATATGGTGGAGCGCCTATGAGTCCGGCTATTGCACGTAAAGCACTTCAGATGATGAGCCGGGCGAGTTTGCCAGAATTACCGGAAGAAAAAAAACAGGTCCCGGCATTGATCACCACCCGGGAGGAAGAAATACTGAAATATATGGTCAAGGGCTGGGATGCCAAACGGATCGGGGCTGAACTGAATATCAGTGTACTCACGGTCCGTAAACATATTGCCAATGTATATGAAAAACTGCATGTACAGTCACGGGCGGAGATCATCAGCCTGGCGCATCAGCAGAACTGGTTCAGGTCCTGAACTCAGACATACAGCGAGCCATTCAGCCATTCCCCGTCAAAATCCGCTTTGTATTTATTATAGAAATTGATCGCGGGTTCATTCCATTCCAGCACCTGCCAGACCATTCTCTTTAATCCCTTTTCCCGGGCTTCTTCAATGAGCTGGTCAAAGAGTAATTTGCCAATCCCTTTACCGCGGGTGGATTCAGTGACTAAAATATCTTCCAGGTACATGGCCTGTCCTTTCCAGGTGGAGTAACGGATATAGTAAAGCGCAAAGCCATAAACAGTGCCGTTTTCCTCTGCCACAAAGGCCCACCAAACGGGCTTTTCCCCAAAGCCACTTTCGATAAAATGGTCAAGGGTGACTGTTACCTCATCGGGTGCTTTTTCATAAACAGCCAGTTCCTTTACCAGTTCCAGTAAACGGGGACAATCTTCTTTGACGGCCCGTCTGACAGTAATAGCCATAATTGTATTTTCTCTTTATTGTTTTTTCCAGCCGGGCCCTTTTACAAAACGGCCCGGGGTGGCGCCTGTATGATTGCCATCACGCAGTACCTGTTTTCCATTCACCCACACATGAATCATACCTTCTGCATACTGGTGCGGTTTTTCAAAACTGGCATTGTCTTTTACTTTTGCCGGGTCGAAAATAATAATGTCCGCATAATTGCCCGTTTTTAATTCTCCACGGTTTTTCAGTTTCAGGTTAGCAGCGGGCAGTTTACTCAGTTTACGAATGGCTTCTGCAAGGGACAATAATTTTTCATCCCGGCTGTATTTGCCCAATACCCGGGTGAAATTGCCATAGGCTCTTGGATGGGCCATTGATTTCAGGAATACGCCTTCATTGGTATAAGAACCTTCATCACTGCCAAAACTGAGCCAGGGTAATGAAACCTGTTTACGGACATTGTTTTCATCCATCAGGAAATAGATACACTCAACCCGTGTACTGTCTTTGATGATCAGGTCCATCGCGGTCTCTTCCGGTGATTTACCCATCATCTTAGCTATTGCACCCAGGGTCTTACCGGTATATTTCTTTAAACTATCCTGCTTGAATCCCACCACTAGAATATTTTCAGGAGTACCTACGCCATAGAAAAAATTTTCCCATTTGTCTGTCTTGATATTCATTTCTTTTTTCAGTGCGGTACGGACAGCGGGGTCCTGTAACCGTTGCCAGAGTTTGCCAAAGCCGCCATCCTGCAGGGTGGGGGGCATCGTAGCAGTAAGACCGGTGCCGCCGGCAATATAGGTATACATGTCTGCGGTTATATCGAGTCCTTCTCTCCGGGCTCTTTCAATCCGCCTGATCACACTATCCATTTTATTCCAGTTGTCTTTTCCCGCTGCTTTGAGGTGATAGATTTCCGCATGGATCTTTGCTTCGCGGGCAATCGTGATCAGTTCTTCCAGGGATTCATACAGTTTATCCCCTTCACTCCGCATATGGCTGATATAGGAACCTCCGTATTGAGAAGCCACTTTACATAATTCGATCAGTTCTTCCGTCTTTGCAAAAAAAGCAGGCGGATATATCAGGGATGTGCCTACGCCCATGGCCCCTTCTTCCATAGCCTGTTTTACGAGTAATTTCATACTGTCCAGTTCAGCGGCAGTGGGCGGGCGGTTATCTTCCCCGATCACATTCATCCGCAGGGTAGTGGCGCCCACAAAGGAAGCCACATTGGTACTGATACCCTTTTTCTCCAGGAACTGCAGGTATTCTCCCAGTGTATTCCAGTCTACTTTATATTTAATATCGCCTTGTGATTCCTGTTGTTGCTTTTTCAGTGCTGCATTCAATGGTCCCATACTCCAACCTTCTCCGAATACTTCGAGGGTAACGCCCTGGCGCAGGTCACTCTGGCTGCGGCCATCTTCTATCAGGGTTTCAGTGGCCCAGCTGAGCATATTGATAAAGCCAGGTGCTACGGCATTCCCATGGGCATCCGTTTCCTGCCCGGCAGATGCTGTGGACAGATCCCCGATAAACGCGATGGTATCATTCAGGATGCCGATGTCGGCCTTGTAGGGTTCACCACCATTTCCATCATAGATCATGCCGTTGCGGATGATCGTATCGTAATTGGCTTTTTTGCCGGTACATGCGGCAAGCAGGCTCAGGAGGCTGAGCAGGAGGAGGTAAATACGCATAGCTGGTTTTTTATTTTCGTTTGATCAGGTTCCCGGGAAACAGGCCGGTGGTTTTTTTATGCTCATATACCGGTTGCCCGTTCACCCACACGTTTATAATTCCTTCGGATAATGCATGGGGCTCTGCCACTGTGGCCATATCCTGTACAGTACCGGGATTAAAAATCACGATATCTGCAAAATACCCGGTACGAAGGAATCCTCTTTTTTCGATCGCCAGGTTGCTGGCGGCCAGCCCGGTCATTTTATGGACCGCCTCTGCCAGGGTCAGCGCTTTTTCAGTCCGGGTATATTTTGCGAGTACCCTTGTAAAAGCGCCAAAGCCACGCGGATGCCTGCCGGACGAAGAACCATCGGAACAGATATTCGCATATTTCCATTGCATCAGCTTGGTGATATCCGCTTCAGCCATGGAGGTGGCCATAATACTTTCCCGGCATTCTTTATTGTTTGCTTTTTCCCAGGCTTCAATACGGGCGATCAGTTCAACCAGCATAAGGGCTGCCGGTTTATTTTCCAAGGCAGCAATTTCAGCCAGTGTTTTTCCTTCGTAAGCCGGGTTAATTTCATAGGCGGCCAGTATAATATCCTCCGGCAGGGTGATCTCTTTCAGGATCATGGCCGCTTCTTTAACATCGCTGAAATTGCGGTCAGGGAATAATACACGGATCGTGGAATGCCAGAACGCATAGGGATAAATATCACTGCTGATTTCCACCCCGTTTTTACGGGCCTGATCCATCAGCGCCAGCAGGCTGTCTGCTTTTCCCCAAAGATTATGCATGGCCAGTTTGATATGGCTGACCTGTACAGGCACTCCTGTTTCTTTACCAATCAATATGATTTCTTCCATCGCTTTCCAGAAGTACCGGTCCTCACTGCGAATATGGCTGATATATCTTCCTTTGAAGGGAACAATTTCCCTGGTTAAGGCCATCACTTCTTCCCTGGCTGAATAAATACCCGGATCATACTCGAGTCCGGTAGACAATCCAAGTGCTCCGGCTTCCATATCCTGGCGCAGGAGATTTTTCATTTTCATCAATTCATCCGCACTGGCAACACGTTTAAAATCCCTGCCCAGTACAGAATCACGGATCGTATTGTGCCCGCTGTAGGAGCCGATATTAACAGCGACCGGTGTGTCTTTCAATTGCTGATAGAATGAGGCAAGCGGAAAATTGGAACCCCCATCCTGGCCAATAATAATACTGGTGATACCCTGGCTGAGCACAGCTGCAAAATCACGGTGTGCAAACGGATTGCCGGCATGATGGCTGTGGGTGTCAATAAAACCCGGCGCCACAGCCTGCCCGGCCGCATCAAATTCACGAGTGGCGGAAGCACCGGAAAGATCACCGATAAAAGCGATAGTATCATTGCGGATACCAATATCCGCTTTGAATCCATTCTGCCCGCTGCCATCATATACCATTCCATTACGTATGATCGTATCGTAGTGGCTGGTTTTGCTTTTACAGGAAGCCAGCAGGAGCAGGGTAACCAGTAAAAAGAGTAAGGGGTATGGCCGCATTATTTCTTTTTCGCTTTAAATGTTCCATTGGGCTGAATGAAGCTGGCAGACAGGATCTCGCCTTTTTCATTTTCTTCAAATTGAACACTGTATCCCTGTAAGACTTTCAGCTCAAATTTATTTTTATCGACGGGAACGAGCTCGTATTCCGGTTGTCCTTCAATAAAAGCATAAAGGGTTTTCTCTCCTTTCAGGTAAAATTTCACTCCTTTGCCCGGGGCAAATTCAAATTCACCAATGAACTTTGACAGTTCATCCTTACTGACTTCTTTGGCTTTGGCTTTTTTACTGAATTCAATATCCTTCAGGCCGGGTTGCAACGGAATAGTCACACCGGAGATATCTCCCGACACACTTGTCAGGAAACTGATCTTCAGGTTTTCTTTTAATGTCGTATCGATCCCTGTTTTTTTGTCAATGGGCAAAACTTCAAATACGTCATAGTGATAATGGCGGAGCCAGGTCTCCTCATTGCGGGTAATCATGATCAGGGAATCGTTGCGGTTTGTGACCTCAAAAGAACCGTACCCGGGGTTATTGAATATTCCCGCGTACTCATTTTTTTTATGTGAGGGCTGGGTTCCGGTTTTTTTGTTGCTGACAACAGAGGCTTCTGCTTCTTTACCGGTGGTCTTTGCTTTCAGCTGGGCGAGGTTAGCCCGGCCATTCCAGTCAACCGGTTTTTCTTTCAGCAGGCGGTCAGCAATGGTATTGCGGACAAGGCCCGGGACAGCTGAACCATTCTGGTTGACCAGTACAATGATCCCGATACTGTCGTTAGGATAAAAACTGGTACTGGCAGAAAAACCATCGATATTGCCACCGTGTTCGACCCGGTAGTGTCCGCGGTATGAACTGATCATCCAGCCAAATCCATAATTGGCCAGGTGGGCATCGGGTATTTCAGGATCGGGCAGACCGGAACTCATCACCATTTGCGAACTCATGGCCTCTTTGGCATAGGCAGCCGGTAAAACTTCTTTGCCATTGAATTTGCCGCCATTGATCCAGGTGATCACCCAGTTGCTCATTTCATTGACACTGCTGTTGATGCTGCCGGCCGGCCCCATGGCATTGATGTCATAGTACTCTGTTTTCCGGATGATACTGTCTTTATACAGGGTATAACCCAGGGAAGCATCTGGTGCTTTTGCGAGGTCATGTATGGAGAAATTGGAGCTGGTCATTCCCAGCGGGGTAAATATTTTTTCTTTGATATTTTTTTCCCAGGATTTTCCGGAAAGTTTCTCCGCGATCATGCCCTGTACCAGGAACATGAAATTATTATACTGCCAGGTCTGGCGCAGGGGAGCGGTCGGTTCCTGGTATTTGATCCGCTGGAGCAAACTGTCGCGGGAATCGGAATTAAAAAGGTACCAGGAATAATCATGACGGGGCAGACCGGTGCGGTGACACATCAGGTCCCTGACGGTAACACCATTATTCAGCTCGTTGTTGTAAAACTGCAGAGCCGGCAAATAATCCCGGGCTGGTTTATCATATTCCAGCTTGTTCTCTTTATTGAATAACCCCATTAAGGATGAAGTAAAGGCCTTGGTGCAGGAGCCGATCGCAAACAGGGTATTGGGTGTTACGGGAAGTTTTTGTTCCTCATCCCGGTAGCCAAACCCTTTGGCATAAATAATTTTATCTTTTTTTACAACAGCTACGGCAAATCCAACCGCTTTCCGGTCCTTCAGGATTTTCTGTAAAATTGTATCAATGCCCGCCAACGGATCGGCGGGTGCTGCTGTTTTCTTTTGGGCATAGGTCAGCTGCATACTGAGCAGGGCCAGCAGGAATAACCAATTTTTCATATTCTGTATTTTATTAGTCAGTTAATCAATGGTAAGTGCCTGGTCCAGGTCGGCAATAATATCCTGGATATTTTCGATGCCGGTATTCATCCGGATCAGGCCATCCGTGATACCGTATTTTTCTTTCTCTTCCTTTGGAACACTGTAATGGGTCATGGAAGCAGGGTGGGATAATAAGGTATCGCAGGTGCCGAGGGAAACAGTACGCACACACATCTGCAGTTTATTCATAAAGGTAATACCTGCTTTCAAACCATCTTTCAGTTCAAAACTCAGCATAGCGCCCGGATGCCGCATCTGTTTCATTGCCGTTAAATGGTCGGGGTGACTGGGCAGCCCTGTGTAATTCACTTTTGCAATGGCCGGATGTGCTTCCAGGAAACCGGCGACTTCCATGGCGTTGTGGCAGTGTCTTTCCATCCTTACTTCCAGTGTTTTCATTCCCTGGATCAGCATAAACGCGTCAAAGGGATTCGCGTTGCCACCGAGTGTACGGTGCAGTTTGGTGATCGGGCCATTCATCCGGTCAAGGTCGGTTCCCAGTAGTATACCGCCGATGGCCGTGCCATGCCCGTTCAGGAATTTAGTGGTGGAATGGACTATAAAATCGATTCCATATTTAAAGGGTTGCTGGAGATAAGGGGTGGCGAATGTATTATCACAGGCCGTGACCAGGTTATATTTTTTTGCAAGTCCGCAGAGCGCTTCAAGGTCCACACACTGGATGGTGGGATTGGCCGGAGTTTCGAGGTAAAGCATTCTGATAGCCGGATCAGCTTTCATGATCTCTTCAGCCAGGTTAAGATCACGCAGATCAGCGATCACGGGGCTGATCTGTAAACCCGGCAGCACCCGGCTGATGATCTCGTTGGTGCCGCCATAGAGGGAATAATGGCTGAGGATTTTATCGCCGGGTTTCAGGTTGGCCAGTAAGAGTGTGCTGATGGCTGCCATACCTGAAGCATGCAGTATACCTTTTGCTTCTGTATTGAGCTGGAATGTTTCCAACGCAGCAATTTTATTTTCTGCTTCCGACATGGTCGGATTTCCCCAACGGCTGTAGATATAACCTTCTTCCTTGCCATCGAAACGGCGCATGCCCTGTTCGGCAGAATCAAACACATAAGTGCTGCTGGCGTAGATAGGCACCTGGTGGGCATACATCGGGTCTTTTTTGTGGCCGCCATGTACAGCCAGCGAACTCCAGCCGCTGAGCCGGACCGGGTTATTACCCGTATTGGTGGGAAAATTTTTCTCCATGTTTATGAATTGTGTCCGAATTTTATCGGTAGCTGAAAGAAAATAATTTGCCTTGAACGCCTTATCAAAAGTAGAGGTTTTAAAACTTTAAACATATGCAACCATGAAAGAACTGCTGAAGTTACAGGGGGCGTATAATTATTGGGCCAATCAACGGATCGTGGAAACGGTACTGGCATTGCCGGAAGGGGAATGCCTGCGCGAATTGCCCTCCAGTTTTCCCAGTTTGCAGAAAACCCTGCTGCATATCTGGGATGCTGAAACGGGCTGGTGGCAGCGGTTGAAACTCCAGGAGCGGATCGAGTTACCCGGAAAGACCTTCAGCGGGACGATACAGGATGTGGGAGCGGGGCTGCTTCACCAGTCGAAGTTGTGGGAGGACTGGTCCGGGCAGGCATCCCCGGTGGCCCTGGATCATGTGATCCAGTTTTATACCAGTAAAAGAGAGCCGGTAAAAATCCAGACGGGCCAGTTATTGTTGCACGTGTTTAATCACAGTACTTATCATCGCGGACAGATCATAACAATGCTGCATCAGCTTGGTCATACCAAAGTGCCTGCGACAGATTACTTTCTCTGGACAAAAAACAAAAGATAGGATTCAGTATTTACGTAATTCGGGATCGCGGTGTCCCCAGAAACTGATGACCAGCGATATGCCAAGGGCTATTCCGGCCATTTTAAGGATAAACTGAATAGGCGCAGTTTTCAGTTCTTCATTTACACTTGACTTGTCCAGGATGTAAAAAATAACCGGAACGATGACAATATAAATCAGGGTCAGCCAGAGGACTTTGTTCCAGAATTTTTTGGTTATACGGCGGCGGGAGGACATAGAATGTTGGGCTAATCAGAAATTTAAAAGTGGATACCTTAACGAGACGCAATATAAGTCAAATTGCCTGTACAAATACGCTGCCCCGGGATGTTAAATTACTGTTACCGTGTTCCCCCGTTATATGCCCATTTGACCCACGTAGCTCCCCACGTAAAACCACCACCAAAGGCAGCCAGAACCACGTTATCGCCTTTCCTGAGTTGGTTTTCCCATTCCCATAAACAGAGCGGTATAGTGCCAGCCGTTGTGTTGCCATAACGCTGGATATTGATCATTACTTTTTCTTTGGGAAGTCCCATCCGGTTAGCGGTGGCATCAATGATCCGGAGATTGGCCTGGTGGGGCACCAGCCAGGCAATATCTTCGCCAGTGAGATTATTTCGCTCCAGTAATTCTGCACTAACATCTGCCATGCCTTTTACTGCAAATTTGAAAACGGCCTGTCCTTCCTGGTAAGCATAATGTTCTTTGGCCATCACGGTGGCCATACTTGCCGGACGTAAGGATCCGCCTGCTTTCATGTGCAGGAAAGGGGCCCCGCTGCCATCCGACCTGAGTATGCTGTCACGGATACCAAAATCTGCTTCTTCCGCCGGTTCCAGGAGTACTGCTCCGGCGCCATCACCAAAGATGATACAGGTGGCCCGGTCACTGTAGTCGATGATCGCGCTCATTTTATCGGCCCCGCAAACCACTACTTTCTTATAACGGCCACTTTCAACCAATGCCGCTCCCTGTGTCAGTGAGTATAAAAAACCGGAGCAGGCTGCTGCCACATCAAAGCCCCAGGCATTTTTGGCACCCAGTTTATCGCAGGCAATATTGGCAGTGGAAGGGAATACCATGTCGGGTGTAACTGTACCCACAATCAGGCAGTCAATTTCTTCAGGACTGATTCCTCTTTTTTTGCATAAATCCTGAACGGCCGGTACCACCATGTCTGAAGTAGCCTTTCCTTCCCCCCTTAATATTCTTCTTTCAGAAATTCCGGTACGGGTACGGATCCATTCATCATTGGTATCCACCATTTTCTCCAGGTCGAAATTGGTCAGTTTGTCTTCCGGAACATAACCGCCAACAGCCGTAATAGCTGCAGTAATTTTTTTACTCATGCCTTTGAAGGTTAAGAAAGTGTGCAAATTTAAGGAAAATGAGAGAAGTCGGGAGTCAGGAGTCGGAAGTCGGGAGTCAACAGCCCTTTCTAAGTAAACCAGTTGGAATTTTGCAATTTTATTTAACAACAACTTTCCAAAATAATCACCAAACATCCTTAGAAAGATTGGTGCTTATTTGATAGTTGACTATTGGTTCTTCTTTGACATCTTGGCATCTTTGGTTCTTGGTTCTTTGCACTTTCACTATTTTCGCACCCATGATAGCATTCCTGAAAGGTGATTTTGTGCAGAAAACGCCGGCCCATGTGCTGGTGGATGTAAACGGAGTGGGGTACGAGGTGCAGATAAGCCTGAATACATATTCTAAAATTCAAAACCTGGAAAAAGGGATCCTGCATACCAGTCTCCTGATCCGGGAAGACGCCCATCTGCTGTATGGTTTCTTTGACCTGGCTGAAAAAGAGGTTTTTCAGCTTCTGATCGGTGTTTCCGGTATCGGGGCTTCCACCGCCCGGGTAATGCTTTCCTACATGAAGCCGGATGAACTGGCAAGGGCCATCGTTCAGGGCGATACCCGGACCCTGGAAGGCATAAAAGGCATCGGTAAAAAGACAGCCGAACGGATGGTCCTGGAACTCAGGGATAAAATGGCAAAACAACCCCTCGATTCAAATATTTCTCCACTGAAAAACAATACTTTGCACCAGGATGCGTTAAATGCATTAACTGCGTTGGGCATCAACAGGCAGGCCGCTGGCCAGGCCCTTGAAAAGACCCTGGCAGCTAATCCGGGTCTTTCCGTTGAGGAACTGATCAAACTGTCACTTCGTACCCTCTGATCCACTAATTCTGGAAACTAATTGACGAGAAAACCTTGAACTTCAGAACTGCTCATATCTTCTATAAACCGGGCATTGCTGCCTTATTATTATTGGTTGGCCTGACGGTAAAAGCCGGTGAGTTTATTCCTGCAGGTAAAGAACTTCCTTTTCATGTGGCCGATACGGGTCGACTGCCCCTCCGGGACCGTTATGCAGATCCTTATTCCAGTCCCAACCGCAATACCTTCGATTTTCGTGATACCTCTTTTATCAAGAGAACTGTTGAATACGATCCGAAAACCAAACAGTACTATGTGATCGAGAAGATCGGGAATAAGTACTACCGTACCCCGACTGCTTTCACGATGGAGGAATTTCTGCGGCTCCAGGGAAAAAAAGATGAAGAAGATTACTTCAAGAAACGGGCTTCCCTGTTGTCGAATATGAACCGCCGGCTGGCCCGGCCCAAATTCAAAGTGTCAAATGACTGGTTTAACCGGATTATGGGGGTGGGGCCTGACGGCAAAGTAAAAATCGATATCAAACCCTCCGGTTATGTGGACTTCCTGGCCGGTTACCAGGGACAGAATGTCAAAAACCCGACCCTGCCGGAAAGAGCCAGGAAGAATGGCGGTTTTGACTTCAACATGAATTCCGCACTTCAGATGGATGCACAGATCGGGGAGAAACTGAAATTACCGATCAACTATAACACACTGGCCAATTTCAATTTCGAAAATCAGCTTAAACTGGATTTCAAAGGCAAGGACGATGATATTGTAAAATTATTCCAGGCAGGTAACACCAACTTTGCTTCCAAGGGTACCCTGATTCCGGGTGCCCAATCACTGTTTGGATTAAAAACACAGTTACAATTTGGGAAACTCTTTGTGACCACAGTATTGGCCAACCAGCAATCGCAACGCCAGACGATGGGTTTGCAGGGCGGTACTTCGGCCCAGCGCTTTTCGGTAAAGTCTGATGATTACGATGAGAACCGTCACTTCCTGTTGTCACAGTATTTCCGGGGAAATTACAATGCAGCCATGAAACAACTGCCCATTGTAAATTCGAAAGTCCAGGTTTTACGGGTGGAAGTATGGGTAACAAACCGCAATGGAAGTACAACGGATACCCGGGATGTAGCGGCCTTTATGGACCTGGGGGAAAGAAATCCTTACCGGACCGGTCTGATAAACGGCAGCGGCGATAACCTGCCCAGGAATGATGCGAATAACCTGTATGCGGACCTGCGCAATAATCCGAACTTCCGGAATTCGTCATTAATACAAAATGCCCTGACGGGTTATGGTTTATTACCGGTACAGGATTTTGAAAAGACCTTTGCCCGTAAACTCCAGCCCTCCGATTATTATTTCAACCCGCAGATCGGGTTTTTGTCGTTAAACCAACCCCTGCAACCGGATGAAGTGTTGGGTGTGGCGTTTCAATATACCTATAATGGCCGTGTATTCCAGGTCGGTGAGTTCTCCCAGGATGTTCCGCCTGATACAACCGGGAACACACAACGGATTCTTTTCCTGAAATTATTAAAAGCCACCTCCCAACGAACCAATCTTCCCATCTGGGACCTGATGATGAAGAACGTTTATTCAGTTGGATTTGGCCAACTGGAACGGCAGGACTTCGCCCTGGATATGCTGTATGAAGAACCCAGTTTTGGCGAAAAAAGATATTTACCGCCCACAACCGTTGTGGATCCCTATAAAGGCGCCCCGATCATTTCGTTGGTCAACCTGGACCGGCTGAATAACCAGAATGACCCGCAACCGGATGGTATATTTGATTTTATTGAAGG
>CAZFLL010000022.1:29011-42250 GCA_964519865.1 uncultured Chitinophaga sp.
GCCGGCGGACAGGTACTGACCGAGAATGTGGATTATGAGATCAACTATGACCTCGGTACCCTGAGGGTGGTGAACCAGGCCATTGTCAATGCCGGGATACCGGTGAATATCAATTATGAGAATAACCAGGCTTTTGGTTTCCAGCAGAAAAATTTCCTTGGGCTGCGGCTCGATTACCTGGCCAATAAAAAGTTATCACTGGGAGGTACGATTGTACGGTTGGGTGAACGTCCTTTCTTTATCAAGCAATCATATGGTGAAGATCCGATCCGCAATACCATGTATGGATTTGATGTGGACTACCGCAATGATCTGCCCCGGCTGACGAAACTGCTGGATAAACTCCCGTTTTATTCCACGAAATCCATGTCGTCAATCACCGCCTATGGTGAAGCAGCTGTATTGCAACCGGGTCATGCCAAACAGATCAACAGCAGCAAGGATGATAAGACCGGCCAGGTGTATATTGACGATTTCGAAGGCACAAGAGCCGGTATTGACCTGCGTTTCCCGCTGGTCAGCTGGACACTGGCTTCTATACCGCAGAACAATGGTATGTTCCCGGAATCAGCCCTGAACAATGACCTGCGCAGCGGTTTTAATCGTGGTAAACTGGCCTGGTATAATATTGAACCGGTATTGCAGGAAAGACGGAATTCCAATAACCCCTTGCAGAATAACCTGGATGAATTATCAAGACCTGAAACAAGACAGGTGTTGCAGAAAGAGATATTCCCCCGCCGGAGTACCCAATTTGGTGAAGGTCTGCTGACGACTTTTGATATTGCTTTTTATCCCAAGGATAAAGGCCCGTATAATTTTGAAGCCGATATTAACCGTGTAGGTCCGGACGGACGATTGAAAAACCCCAAACAGGCCTGGGGTGGTTTGATGCGGAATATCGACCAGACCGATTTTGAAACTGGTAATATTGAGTATATCGAATTCTGGATGCAGGATCCGTTTATTGAAAATAATTCCAATCCCAATGGCGGACAATTGTATTTCAACCTGGGTAATATTTCTGAGGATGTGCTCCGTGATGGAAAACGCCAGTATGAAAATGGTCTCCCCACACCAACGAATAATGCCCGGGTGGATGAAAGTTCAGTATGGGGCAGGGTACCGGCTATCCCTTTGCAGGTAACCAATGCCTTCAGCAATACAGCTTCTGACCGTGCCTTACAGGATGTCGGCTTTGACGGATTGCAGGATAGTGCAGAACAGCGGCTGTTCCGGCCATACCTGAATGCCCTGGCTACTGTTTATGGTACCAGTTCAATCGCCTATACCCAGGCGCTGGCCGATCCTTCTGCAGATAATTTCAAAGCTTACCGGGATGTTTCCTTTGACGGTAATCCGGTGGCAGGCATTTTGCCGCGGTATAAGAATATCAATAACCCGCATGGCAACTCACCGGTTTCGGAAAACAATACGCAGTTTGTAAATGCCTTTACACAATATCCGGATGCGGAGGAACTGAACCGCGACAATACCATGAATGAAGTGGAAGAATATTTCCAGTACAAAGTGGATATTAAACCGGGTATGTCGCAGGGCTCCAATTTTATTACCGATGTACGCGAAAGCGATGTAAAACTGGCCAATGGACAGTCACGCCGTGAGAAGTGGTACCTGTTCCGTATCCCGGTTACCCAGTACCAGATGAAGGTGGGTAATATACCTGACTTCAAATCGATACGTTTTATCCGGATGTTTGTTACCGGGTTTGATGATTCAGTGGTGATGCGTTTTGGTAAACTGGAACTGATCCGTAACCAGTGGAGAAAATACAAGAATACCATTGATTCAACCGGCAACTACACTCCATTGCCTTCCCCGGATAATACCACCGTGAATGTGCTGGCTGTAAACATTGAAGAAAATGACCAGCGTGACCCGGTTGTTTACCGGATTCCCCCGGGCATTGAACGTCAACAGCAGCTGAGCAATAATAATGTGGCTTTGTTTATGAATGAGCAGGCGATCAGTATGCAGGTTTGCGGACTGCCCAAAGAAGAAGCCCGCGGGGTATTCAAAACCATGAACCTGGATATGCGCCAGTACAGGAAACTGTCCATGTTTGTGCACGCAGAATCTGTAAAAAACGCGTTCCCTGTTTCAGATGGTGACCTGAATGCGGTGGTTCGTATTGGTAACGATTTTTCCGGGAACTATTATGAAGTGAAGATTCCGCTCAAAATAACACAGTTCGGGGTAACAGACAGTGCACTCATCTGGCCCGAAGAAAACTACCTCGACTTTGACCTGGATGAACTGACCAACCTGAAAATAAAACGGAACGGGCTGAGTATCTCCCCTTCACAATATTATAAAGAAACCTTGCCCAGTGGCAGGTCGTACGCGATATTGGGTAATCCAAACCTGGGTGAGGTAAGAGGTATATTATTAGGGGTGGAAAGTGTAAACCAGGAAAATGTCTGTACCGAAGTATGGTTCAATGAACTCCGGTTACAACAACTGGATGAATCCGGCGGAGCCGCAGCGTTGGGCCGGGTGGATATCAAGTTGGCTGACCTGGGAACATTCTCTGTTTCCGGTACCTATAAAACAAGAGGATTCGGAACACTGGAGCAGCGGGTGAATGAACGCAGCCGGGAAGATGTGTATACTATTGATGCATCTGCTGCTATTGAAGCCGGTAAATTGCTGCCCAAAAAGTTAGGCCTGCAGATTCCTGTTTATACGAGTATCAGCCGCCGGTCCAGCACCCCGCAGTATGATCCCTATGATCTTGACCTTGACCTGAAACAGAAACTGAAAAACGCGGATGCCGGTAAAAGGGATTCGATCAAGAATGATGCCCAGGATATTACCACCATCAAGACGATCACCTTAACCAATGTGCGCAAATTAAAAACAGATGGCAAGCGTCCGAAGATCTGGAGTGTCAGCAATTTTGATTTCAACTATTCCTATATACAGACCCTCAGCCACAATCCGTTGATCGAGAATGATGAGCTGCGCCGCACCCGTGGTGCCGTTGGATACAGTTATGCGCCACAACCTAAAACGGTGGAGCCGTTCAAAAAGTTTATTAAATCCAAATCACCCTGGCTGGCCCTGGTGAAGGATTTCAATTTCAATTTCGCCCCTTCACAACTTTCATTCCGGGCTGATGTATTCAGGCAGTTTGGTGCGATCCGGCCGCGAAATATAGGCGGCGGTCCTTACCAGATACCGGAGACTTATAACAAGTATTTTACGTTTGACCGCTATTATATCCTGCAATGGAACCTGACCCGCTCTTTGTCAATGGATTTCACCGCCACCAACAATGCGCGGATCGATGAACCGGCCGGACGGATCAATACCAAGGAGAAAAAGGACAGCATTAAGCATAACCTGTTCAAAGGGGGACGGAATACCAATTACGGGCAGGAACTGACCCTGAACTATAATGTACCCACGAACAAGATTCCGTTGCTGGACTGGACAACGATGCGGGCCAGCTATAATACCAAATACAACTGGCTGGCGGCATCATTACTGGCCAGGAACCTGGGTAATACATTATCCAATACACAGACAAGGTCCATCAACAGTGAATTGAAATTTGAAGAACTGTATAATAAGTGGAGGTTCCTGCGTGCCGTCAACAGTAATAATTCCGATAACGGCGGTGGTAACCCAGGCGGCAGAAGCCAGCGTGGCGGAGGCAGATCCGGTAAGACGGGGGATAATAAAGGGGGTGATGTAAAAGGAACAACCGGCGGTGGTACTACCGGTGATAACAAGACCGGGGATACTAAACCCGGCGACCAGTTGCCAAACAGCACTGTGGCTGCAGCCAGCCAGGCGAGCGGATACAGGATCGATACTATCCGGAATAAAAAAGGAAAGATTGTACGGATCAAAAAACGCAAAATCAGACTGCCGAAAGAACAGAAACCGATGCCGGAAATCGCAGCTGTACCTAAGTTCTTCCTGCGGATGGCCACTGCGCTGAAACGTGCCGGTATTCAGTATACTGAAGATTATGGAACCACTTTGCCGGGTTATATGGACAGTACAGAATTACTCGGATCCAATCTGAAAAGCGGGCAGCCCGGTTTCCGTTATATATTCGGTTACCAGCCGGATACAAACTGGATCAATAATTTCGGGTCAAAGGGACTACTGTCCCGCGATTCGCTGATCAGTGCCATGATCCAGCAACGGTATAACCAGCGACTGAACCTGACCGCCCAGTTAAGTCCGTTCCGTGATTTCACCATCGATGTGAACCTCGATAAAACGTTTGATAAGCAGTATTCAGAGTTATATAAAGATACGACCGGAACATCCGGGCTTACCCGACTGAATCCTTATGCATTAGGTAGTTTCAGTGTGAGTTATATATCTTACCAGACCCTGTTCAGCAAGTTTGACCCGAATGTGGTATCTGCCACATTCAAACAGTTTGAAGCAAACCGGAAGACCTTGTCCGGCAAACTCGGAAGTATCAATCCATATGCAGCAGGAAATATTGTTGGTGCGGATGGCTATGTAAAAGGGTATGGACGCTATGCACAGGATGTGGTGATACCGGCCTTTATAGCCGCTTATACCAATAAGGATCCGGCCAGTGTAAAACTGATCAAAAACAGTAATCCCAACCTGAAGGCGAATCCATTCTCCGGCATTATTCCTAAACCGAACTGGACACTTACTTATACCGGGTTATCAAGACTTCCGGGATTGGATAAAATCTTCAGCAATGTTACCATCCGTCATGCGTACCGGAGCACCTTCAGCATGAACAGTTTTAATACGGCCCTGCTGTTTACCGATCCGCTGCGGGTAGGTTATCCTAAATTCACCGATACACTTACCGGCAACTATATCCCTTACTTCCTCGTACCTAATATCACTATCCAGGAAAGTTTCGATCCGTTGATCCAGGTGGAGCTGACTTTCACGAACCAGTTGACCACCGGGTTTGAATTCAAGAAAAGCCGTACCCTCAGTCTCAGCCTGATTGATTACCAGCTGGCGGAGAATCGTTCCACTGAAGTAACCTTCAACTTTAACTGGCGTAAGAAAGGGATGCCGCTGATCAAGAAGATCGGAAAAATGAAACTGGATAATGATGTGACCTTCCGGCTTGATTTCAGTCTGCGGGATGATGCCACGGCCAACAGTAAACTCGACCAGGGAACGGCCTTCGGTACCGGCGGACAGAAAGTAATCCGGATTGCACCGTCCATTGATTATACCCTCAATAACCGGATCAGCATGAAACTCTTCTTCGAGCAGAACCGCAATATCCCGAAAATCTCCAGCGCCTTCCCGATCACGAATACGAGGGGGAACCTGCAGGTGAGGGTGTCGCTGGCGCAATAGAGGGAAGTCGGTAGTCGTTAGTCGATAGTCCACAGTCGACAGTCCACAGTAATTACTAAGTTTCTATTTGTTACAGCCTTGCAGGTTTTGTAGTGGATAGTCTGAAGTCAAAAATCAACTGCATAAAAATATTCCATTCAGGTTGTATTCAATATTATATCGGTCAAAATAAAAAAAGAAAACCACCTCAACGGTGGTTTAATTATTTTATCTGATGGTGTTTGAGTTAAGGCAGTTGCGGGGCCGGAGTACCTGTGGGTGAACCGTTGCGTTTGAACAGCATCACATATCCGCAGAGATTTTTCTTTTTCTGTTTGTTGACCTGTACCGGTTTCATTAAATGGAATTCGGAGAACTGCGGGATATAAGAATAGACAATCACATTGCCATCCACATCGCCCCATTTTTTCTGTTTGAACACCACCTGTTTTTCATTCCAGTCATACATACGCACTTCATAAAGCCGTGAACTGTAATCGCCGATAAAAACAAACTGGTACCAGCTGCCCTGGGTGAGGGGGACGATCACGGGCATTTCAAATTCACTCTCCATATTGATCGAGGCTTCCTTCAGCAGGATATAACCATCATTCCCGAATAAACTTTTAAGGCTGTCGGCCTGCTTGCTGATCATCTCGTTGGAGCAGGATTGAACACGGATTACATCCTGTGCAGCCGGAAACAGGCTGATTGTGAGCAGGGTAAAAAGAATCAGGTACGGTTTTTTCATAACAGGGTGTATCAAATATTGGAGTGCTGACATAAAGTTACTGCGTGTTTTTCCGGTTCTTCAGTTTTTGAAACGTATTCTTTCAGGTTTAAGTATTTTTTCTATGTTAAATACGGATATACACGGGGCAGGCGGATTTAATAGGGCGGAGGAACACCTAATATAAACAGAATAACCTGTATTTCATAATGCCTGTTACGATCAGGCGTTCGTGTTCCGGTTATAATAGAAGGAATTGGCCTGGCGCAGCGGCGTGAGGGTCAGGTCATTAATACAAACATGGGGGGGCAGGCTGGCGCAGTAAAAAATCACATCCGCCACATCATCACCGGTCAGCGGGGTGATGCCTTCATAGATTTTTTTTGCTTTTTCCGGATCACCTTTGAACCGGACCAGGGAAAATTCTGTTTCAGCCGCACCCGGGTGGATCGCGGTTACTTTAATGGTATGCCGGAGCAGATCGATCCGCATGGCTTCGCTGAGGGCATCCACGGCCGACTTGCTGGCACAGTACATATTTCCTTTTTCATACACTTCTTTTCCTGCAATCGAACCCAGGTTGATAATATGTCCCTGTTTGCGGGGAACCATCAGGTTGGCCACGGCCCTGGCCACATACATGACCCCCTTGATATTGGTATCGATCATCGTATTCCAGTCTTCCAGGGAAGCCTCTTCAAAATAATCGCGGCCCAGTGCCAGGCCGGCATTGTTGACCAGTACATCAATGGCTTTCCATTGGTCAGGAAGTGAACCGATCGATGAAAAAACAGCCTGTTCATCACGGACATCAAACGGAAGAGTGATTACCGCCACATTGTATTTATTCTCCAGTTCTGACGCCAGCTGATCCAGGCGTTCTGTTCTGCGGCCGTTAATGATCAGGTCATATCCATTGGCCGCAAATTTATAAGCACTGGCTTTGCCAAAACCGGAAGTGGCACCGGTGATAAAAACAATTTTTCCCATAAAGAAGAGTTGAAAGAGGGTACAAGTTTACGTTATAATCGGCAGGCTGAACGGAATTTTTACCGGATCAGGGTCACGGTTCCTTTCTGGAAATAATCCCGGCCGGTATAATCTTCGGCATTGACCATCCATACATATACAGCTGTGCCCTGCAACACGCCTTTGATACGGCCATCCCAGCCCTGTCCGTTAATGCGTGTTGTAAATACCAGCTGGCCCCATCGGTTATAAATGCTGAAATACCTGATCTGTTTCATGCCAACGGCAATAGGTTTGACCACATCATTCAACCCGTCTCCGTTGGGAGTAAACGCGGTGGGCACAAAAACCGAAGGAACGGTTTTGAAAATCCTGACCGTTACGAAGGCAGAATCGGAACAGCCAGCCTGGTCTTTGACGACTAATTTGTATTGTATACCCGTAAAACTGCCATCGTAAGTACCTATCGGATCAGGGATCGTTGTATTGTTTAACCCGGTTGATGGGCTCCAGAGATAGTTTGTTCCCCCAGATCCGTTGAACTGAAGTGGTTGTCCAACGATCACACTGGTATCCCGGCCGGCAAATGCGATGACTTTAGGCAATACGGTAACAAGAATGGTATCCTTTCCGGGTTTTGGACAACCCTGTGTATCAAAAACAGACAGGATGTATTGTGTGGTCCGGGGAGGAGTGGAGACGGGGGTGAGACTTGCCGGATTATCCAGGTAACTGGATGGGGTCCAGGTAAACGAGCTGCCCGTAATGGATGCATTCAGTTGTACCGAGCCATTAAAACAAATAATGGGATCCTTTCCTGCATTTGCCACCGGGTATGGTATGGTGGTCACCACTACCTGGTCGGTAGCGGTACATCCGCCAACGGTGGAGGTTACTGTGAATGTGGTATTATTACTGACCACTGCCCTGGGATTGATCAGGGTGGGATTGGAAAGATTCAGGGAAGGAGTCCAGTTATAAGTCAGTCCGTTGGTAACGGCATTCAGTTGAATGGTATCTCCCCGGCAGATCGTGGTGTCATTCATGGCAGTCAGACTAACGGCACTGATTACCCGAACATTTACGGAGTCATTATTGAGGCAACCGTTTTCATTCAGGTTCACGTAATACCAGGTACTTACGGGCGGGCTTACGGTCGGGGTGCCAGTATTTGGATTACTGATATTGGTAAGGGGAGTCCAGCTGAAAACGCCGGTACCGGTAGTGCTTGCATTTAACTGAACTGCATCATTCCGGCAGATCAGGGTATCCCGGAATCCCATAGTGAGCAGGGGTTTGTCCAGCACGGGGATGCTGACCTGGGCCGTATCGCGGCATCCCTTCGTATTCGTTACAATAAGGGTGATCAGGTTACTGGCAGGGGCTCCATAGGTCCATTGTGGATTCTGCAGATGTGATGTGTCGGCCAGTGTACTGCCATCCCCAAAATTCCAGCTCCAGCTGTTGACTGAGCCGTATTTTGAATTCGTGGTATCTGTAAACCGGAAGGGATTGGTAAAGCAGCTGCCGGTATAAACAAATCCGGGGTTGAATCCGGGGAATACACCCACTTTACGGGTTACTGAATCAGCGCAGCCCGTTGAGCGGTTAATTACAAATTTTACATTATATACGCCGGTATCCGGGAAAACGAAAACCGGGTTATCAATATTGGCCGTATCATTGGTTTGTGTGGCTACGCCAAAATCCCAGAATACCGTATTCGCACCAGTGCTGCTGTGGGAAAATTGAACATTAAAACCATCGCAGGTTACAAAATCAGGAATAGGGTTGGCTACAGTCAGGATACAATCGGATACCTGTACAATCAGGTCTTTGCGGTGTGATCCGATAAAACGACCCTGCCGGAATACATCGATACAGACGCTTACCACATATTTGCCAAAATCAGGGGCGATCCCTGATATCACACCAGTTTGACGGTTGATGGTAGCTCCTGTGCCAAAGGGATTGCCGGCATTAAAAGGGTTTGTATAACTGACGGATCCATAGGGCGGGCCAGCCGGATCATCAAAGCCGGCATTGACTGAAGCGCCACCGTTATAGGCAAAGCAAAGACTATAAGCCAGTGAATCTGTCGCATCCGGATCAGTAGCGGAGAAATTAAGGGTGAATGGCGCATTGCGGCAGATCACATTTACGGGTGCCAGGAAACGGGGTGAGGAATCATCACCGGTAGGTAAAAGATTGGTGCCGGGTATAATACAATTATAGGTAGAGCCGGTACTGTTTCCCACATTCATCATCCCGTTGATCCGGCAACAGGTCTGATAAGCAGCAGTATATCCGTTCTGGTTCACCGGTAATTCAATGGTCATTGAATAACTGGCATAGGTATAGTTCAGGCTGGGTGCTCCCTGTATACAGGTGGGTAATACAATTGGTACTGATTGTATTCCTGGAGGTATGTCCTGTGTGACCTGCCAGTTATTATTGGCCGCGGTACCGATTACTTTCGCGCCATTATCATTATTGTAAACACCGACCACATAAAAGGGAGCTAACTGTGCACCGGAAGGATCATCGCCACGGAAAAGAATCAGGGTGATCCGGTAGATTTTGGAATTGGGGGCTCCCCCTGGTCCGACATAGGCATACCGCATTTCCCCCCCGATAATATGGGCGGCCAGGGCAGGCAGGGTGAGGCTGAATAATAAGGAGGCCAGTAAAATTCGCTTCATGAATACGCTACGTCGGTTAATGTTTCTCAGTTTCCAGCAAAAATTCATCCAGAATCCGGTTACAGGCGGCCGGTTCTTCCAGCATGCCCATATGCCCGGACTTGCTCAACAGGTGAATATACGAAATTCCCGGGAGGTGACTCTGCTTCAGGCTGTCATCCGGAGACACCGCATTGTCCGATTTTCCGATGATAAAGAGCACAGGCACATGGGTTTGCCTGAGCACTGTTGAACGGTCCGGACGGGCAATCATCGCTTCGTAATAGGCGATAAGTGCCTCCGGGGTAAAACGTGAAAGCCCGGCAATTTGTTTTTCAACCAGGCCCATATTTTCTTCCTTTGTGCCGGGTGAAAAGAGGTTGGGGGTGGCTGTTTTCAAAAATGCGAAAGCGCCATGTTCGCGGATAAATTCAATGCCTTTGCGACGGGTGGCTTTTTTCTCTTCATTGTCGGCATAAGCCGAGGAATGAAACAGACTGAATCCGCTGAGATGGTTCCAGTATTTTTCGGCAAAAGCAAGGGTGATATAACCACCCATGCTATGCCCGATCATAGTACATTTATCGAATCCCTCCGCATGCACAATCGCGTGCAATGATTCAGCCATGCCTTCAATACGCATATCCGGAATCAGTTCCGAATCACCCGAGCCGGGCAGGTCAGGAATGATGAGCAGGTAACGGTCTTTCAGGTGTTCAATGAGCCCGTTCCAGACATTGGCTTCTTCCCCGAATCCATGTACAAACATTACAGGATGTCCCTGGCCAATTAACTGGTAGCTGATTTTCTTTCCTTCGTATTGAATGGTTTTTTTCATGGGCCGGTTTGAAGCGATGGGAATTTATGGTTGAAAAATTTTACGCGAATTTTTAAGCTGATGACCCATCCCAGGAAAAAAATACTGAGTCCGCTCATGAGCTGGAACAGGATATCGCCATAACGGACATAAAAAGTGGGAGCCGTACTGGTAACCGGTACCGGTAATTGAATAGCTGCTGCGGTATTATAAGGTTGCGGGTCCATTACATTTCCATTCGGGTCAATAAAACAACTGATACCGGTATTGGCACTGCGGGCCACCCAGGTGCGTGTTTCAATGGCCCGTAAGCGGGCATAGTTCATGTGCTGCTTATGTCCAGGTGTTTTTTTCCACCAGCCATCATTGGTGATAATGCAGACGAGGTTGGCCCCGTTCTTTACATATTTACGCATAAAATCACCATAGATACTCTCATAGCAGATGGAGGGCGCAATTTTATAGCCATTTTTTTCAGGGAGCACGCTTCGTTCCTCCTGCCTGGCATATCCCGCGGTAGTACCGCCGAATTTTTCAAACCAGCTGTCAATAAACCGGAGGAACCAGGGCAGGGTTTCCACCCCGGGTACCAGCATGGATTTATGATAATAGGCGGAAGCCCCGTTGCTGTCGAGCAGGGCCGATCCATTATAGGATTCATAAAACTGGCCGTTGAATTCTTTTGAATATTTTGTAGATGCCTGTAACTGGCGGAAACTCTCCACCCCGGTAAACAGGGTCAGTTTCGGGTGCCGTTGCAGAAAAGCCCAAAGCGGATTCAGGAAATAGTTGTCTTTGATTTTTACTTCGTCGATACCCGTATTCATATACAAGGCTGTTTCAGGCCAGATCAATAAGGCGGTCTGTGCATTTACTTTTGATTCGCTGACAGATATCAGTTTCTGTAACTGAGCTTCAAAGGAGCCGGCATCGTCAGATACTTTTTCATAAGGATCTATATTGGGTTGTACCACTACAATATTACTGTCTGCAGCAGCCGTTGTTTTTACCAGGGGAATAAAAAATGAAACCGCGATCGGAATAAAAAGCGCACCTACCGCCATGCCCAGGTATCGGTAGGATCGGCCATTGGTCCGGTTATAGTTGTCCCTGATATAATGAAACAACAAGAGGTTCACCAGCAGTACCCAGCAACTGCCGCCACTGGTACCCGTATAACTGTACCATTGCACCCATTCAGGATGCGTGGCAAAGGCATTGCCCAGGGTGAGCCAGGGCCAGCTCAGTCCCCAGTCCTGCAGGTGGATATATTCAAAACACATCCAGAAAGCGATCAATGCCACATAACCGGCTTTTACTCCCAGCCATTTCTTAACGATTTTAAAACCCAGCCAGGGAAAACACATCAGCAGGCTGTTGGCCAGGAAAGCGGCTACGGCTCCCGGGGCTGATGCATTCCAGATCCACCAGGTGGTGGTCACATTCCAGGCAAACATGGTGAGATAGGTATACCCGAAAAATTTCTTCCGGCTTTCCACCACAGATTCAAGCCAGAGCAGTGGTACCCAGGCAATGAACAGGAGAAAGGTTAAGGGCGATACCGGCCAGGCGGCCCATAGTAACAGTCCGCTGCCCAAAGCCAGGAAAAGATGAGTGTAGCGTTTCAAGCCAGATGTTTTGGTAAATGTAGTGGCTGTTGGTGAGAACACCAACAGCAGCAGCTACGAGTTACGAGCCACGAGCTGCGAGTCATAAAACGCCTAACATACATACTGTATTGAGCTCTCCGCGTTTCGGAGTGTTCAATACAGTAAAGGCTCGCCATTCACAGCTCGTAGCTCGCAGCTTTTCGCTGGCTTTTCTGCGATGCATTTCCCTGACATTTCCACAAAACTTTTTCTTTATGGAAACCGCCTTTCTGCTCATCTATTTGGAAAAGTGTAAACCATGAAATCAAACAACATTCTGCAGTCAGAGCTGATAGACATCATCTTTGACGGACGTAACAAGGATTACGGGGCTTATGAGTTACGAAACAATTATTCCAAACGGATCACCAGGGCCATGCTGATCACCGGGCTTATTGCTTTTTTGGCGATCGGCAGTTCCGTACTGGCCAATTCAGTCGCGAGGCGGGTGATTGCCGACCGTATCAATGACGGGGTGATACTGACCGAGGTAACAGAACAAAAGGTTGAGCCGCCATTGCCTGAGCCGGAGAAACCAGTGGTGGAAGAGCCCCAGGTGAAATCAGAAATTTTTACGGCTCCGCAAATCCTGGAAGACGATAAAGTGATCAACCCGCCCCCGGCGATGGAAGACCTGGACAGTGCTAAGATTGATGTGGTGAAAAGGGAAGGGCTGCCGGATCCCGGTACATCTGAAGTTAAACCGCCTGTTGATAACAAAGGGATACTGGTGGTAAAACATACAGAAGAAGAAGGACCCCGGGTGACAGTAGACCTGGATGCCAAATACAATGGCAACTGGAAACAATACCTGGAAAGAAACCTGGTGGCAGATATCCCGATCAGTAACGGAGCCGCTCCCGGCCGTTATCCTGTGGAAGTGAAATTTGTAGTGGATGTGGAGGGACATGTCAGCGATATCGTGGCCCTGACCAAACATGGCTATGGCATGGAAGAGGAAGCGATCCGCGTGATCCGCAAATCCGCCAAATGGGAACCGGCGGTTTTTGAAGGCCGGATGGTAAAGGCTTACAGGAGGCAGCTGATTACTTTTGTGGTGGAAGGGGA
>CAZFLL010000022.1:42350-44447 GCA_964519865.1 uncultured Chitinophaga sp.
GCCGGATGGTAAAGGCTTACAGGAGGCAGCTGATTACTTTTGTGGTGGAAGGGGAAGAATAGCCGGTAGTCAGGAGTCGGTAGTCGGTAGTCAGGAATCACTGTTCGCGTTCATCCCTGAAAGGCAGGGGAGAAGCGGACAGTGATTTTCGTCATACAGCCCGGAATTAACGAAAAATATAGGAATCCCGTTATACCTTTAATGTCAGATTTTTTACCATTAACCACACATCATGAAAAGTTATGTTACCCCGCTGATCATCGCGTTGTCGATTGTGGCGGGCGTTTTTGTTTTAGGAAATGCCTATAAGTACAAATTCAAAGCCACCGAAACGATCAGCGTAACCGGGCTGGCGGAAACCAATTTTGTCAGTGACCAGATCGTATGGACCGGCAACTACAGCCGCAAGACCATGGACCTGAAATCGGCTTATGCACAACTGAAGGATGATGAGAGCAAGATCAGGACCTACCTGAAAGGGAAGGGCGTGACAGAAGCGGAAATGGTTTTCTCCGCTATCTCTATTGATAAGGAATTTTCCAATCGTTTTGATGAGAACGGTCGGATCACCGGCAGCGAATTTACCGGGTACAACCTGAAACAAAATGTGACCGTTGACTCAAAAGATATTGAGAAAGTGGAAAAAATATCCCGCGAAGTAACCGAACTTATCCAGAGCGGGATTGAATTCAATTCTTCTTCTCCTTCGTATTATTATACCAAACTCTCCGAACTCAAGATCGACCTGCTGGCCAAAGCCAGTGCAGATGCCAAACAACGGGCTGAAACTATTGCCAAAAATTCAGGCAGCGGGCTGGGCTCCATCAAGAAGGCCAATATGGGTGTGTTCCAGATCACCGGGCAAAACAGTGATGAGGATTACAGCTATGGCGGGGCATTTAATACCAGTTCGAAGAATAAGACCGCGTCGATTACGATTAAGATTGAATATGCAGTTGATTAGTTGATAAGTTGAAAGGTTGATAAGTTGACAAGGAACTCATCTTAGAACTTTCCCTGTAAACTGATCAACCTTTCAACTTGTAAACCTTTTTTATCTCCTGCTATAGTTGGGAGCTTCCTTAGTGATTTCGATATCATGCGCATGGCTTTCGCGCATTCCCGCGTTGGTGATCTTCACAAAAGTGGCGCCTTGCAGATCACTGATACTTTTTGCCCCGCAATATCCCATACCGGCACGAAGTCCACCTGTATACTGGTAAACCACTTCCCGCAGTAATCCTTTATAGGCCACCCGTCCTTCAATACCTTCCGGTACATATTTTTTAATATCCGCTTCGGGATCCTGGAAATAACGGTCGCTGCTGCCGGTGGCCATGGCCCCGAGTGAACCCATTCCGCGGTATTCCTTGAATTTTCTTCCTTCGTAAATGATAGTCTCTCCCGGACTTTCCTCAGTTCCGGCAAAGATGCTGCCCATCATCACACAATTGGCGCCGGCAGCCAGGGCTTTCACCATATCACCGGTATACCGGATACCGCCATCGGCGATCAATGGAATATTCTTTGGTTTCAGTACAGCAGCTGCTTCCATGATTGCCGTAAGCTGAGGTACACCGGCACCTGCTACAATACGGGTGGTGCAAATAGAACCCGGACCGATACCGACTTTCACGGCATCCGCACCGGCTTCGGCCAGGGCTTTGGCACCGGCGGCGGTGCCCACATTCCCGGCGATCACATTCATGTTTTTGAAATTCTTCTTCACACTCTTCAAGGCATCAATCACACCTTTACTATGCCCGTGTGCACTGTCGAGCGCGATCACATCCACACCTACTGTCTGTAAGGCAGCCACGCGATCCAGCATATCTTTTGTGATCCCCACACCGGCACCAACGAGTAAACGGCCAAAACCATCTTTCACCGCATTGGGGTGACTCTTCAGTTTTAAAATATCGCTATACGTAAAGAGCCCGGTGAGTTTACCCTGTTTATTGATAATGGGTAATTTCTCCACCTTGGTCATTTTGAATAACTGTTCAGCTTTTTTCAGATCCGTTCCTTCCGGGGCAGTGTAAAGATTTTCTTTGGTCATTACTTCGCTCACTTTCCGCTTGGGATCATCTTCAAAGC
>CAZFLL010000023.1:0-16505 GCA_964519865.1 uncultured Chitinophaga sp.
AGTATTACCGCCTTTGGTACCAGCGGCACTCCGCCACTGCAATACAGCATTAATGGGAATACTTACCAGGCAGGTAATCTTTTCACCGGTTTGAATCCTGGTGCATATACTTTAACCGTTAAAGATGCCAATGGATGCCTGGCCACTGTAAACGTGACCATCCCCAATTCACCGGCACCCTCCATCACCGCTACCAGCACTTCAGCGGCCTGTAACAATGCCAACGGAACGATCACGGCCACCGGCACCGGTGGTATTGCTCCCTTACAGTATAGTATGGATGGGGTGAATTACCAGCCGGGAAATATTTTCACGGGACTGGCAGCCGGTACCTATACGGTGAATGTAAAAGATGCCACGGGTTGTATCAATACCGTGACTGTTACCGTTGCCAGTACCAATGGTCCTGCTGTAACTGCTACTTCCACGTCTTCTGCCTGTAATGTAAATAACGGCAGCATCACTGCTGTGGCCAGTGCGGGTACGGCTCCTTATCAGTACAGTATCAATGGTACGGTCTTCCAGGCTGCTGCCACGTTCAATACACTGGCACCGGGCAACTATGTGGTATATGTACGGGATGCACTGGGTTGTATTGCCACGTTCCCGATACAGGTGCCTCCGACTGCAGGGCCTGTATTAACCGCCACTACCACCAATACAGCCTGTAACAGCAGCACGGGTACGATTACCGCCAACGCGACAGGTGGCACAGCACCTTTACAATACAGCCTGGATAATATTACCTACCAGGCCGGTAATGTATTCACCGGGCTGGCTACAGGTAACTATACCGTATATGTGAAAGATGCCAATGGTTGTATCCGCTATGTAAATGTCGTGGTGAATAATGCATCCGGATTGACACTCTCAGGCAGTTCGGTTTCCTCCACCTGCAATGGCAACACCGGTACGATTACGGCGGTGGCCAATGGGGGAGTGGCACCTTTGCAATACAGTATCAATGGAACAGTATACCAGGCCTCCAATATTTTTACCAATGTGGCTCCCGGTGTATATACACTGTATGTACGCGATGCCAATAACTGTATTGTAACACGCTCTGTGACGGTTACTGCTTCCACCGGCCCGTCTTTAACGATTTCCACTTTATTCCAGGTAACCTGTGGCGGTAATAACGGGGTGGTGCGTGCTGTGGTAACCGGCGGGACTGCTCCTTACCAGTACAGCCTGGATGGGGGTGCTTATCAGCCGGTGCAATTCTTTATTAACCTGACGGCCGGTCTGCATACTATTACCGTACGTGATGCCAATAACTGTACTGCCACAGCAACTGTTACGCTGATCAATATTGGAGCCGGCACGCCTCCCACCGATGTGACCTTTGTGGTAAAGGATGCACTGGCCTGCCTGGGACAGACCGGTCGTATCAAAAACCTGAAAGGACTTCCCAGTGGTGGCGGCAATACCTATATATTCAGCCTCGATGGAGGTCCCTTTACCACGGCCAACCAGTTTACCAATGTGGCACCGGGTGTGCATACGATTACAGCACAGAATGAAAGCTTCTGTAATATCACCAAACTCGTAACCATTGGAAATGGTACAGCAGCAACAGCAACCGCCACGGCCATTGCGGCCAACTGTGGTACACCGAATGGCTCGATCACGATCAATGGCGTAGGGGCCAATACCCCTTATCATGCCAGTATAGATGGCGGTACCAACTGGGTGACTTTTTTCCCTCCCGGGGCAAACAGTTTTACATTCCCCGGTTTAGTACCTGGCACCTACCAGGTACGTATAGCCGATGATGCCGATTATGTGGCGGGTCCTCCTGTGGTACCCGGTGCCTGCGTAACCACGTTGAATGTGGTGGTCCCCGCTTTGGGTGGTCCTTCTATTGCCACCACACAGGTGAATCCCAGTTGCGGTTCTCCCACCGGCACGATCACTGTAACCGGCAGTGGTGGTTTACCTCCGTATAGCTACAGTATTAATGGGGGAGCTTTTACACCTGCATTTGTTTTCAATAACCTGACCCCGGGTGTATATACCGTGAGTGTACAGGATGCATCCGGATGTACCAATGGTACAACGGTCAATCTTACCGGCCAGGGAGTTCCAACAGTTACTGCTGCCGTACAGACAGCTTCCTGTAATACCAATAACGGAACGATCACGGCTACCGGTACTGGTGGTGTGGCCCCGCTGGAATACAGCCTTAACGGAACGGTATTCCAGGCCGGCAATATTTTCTCCGGACTGGCCCCCGGCACTTATACCTTATATGTGAAGGATGTGAATAATTGTTACAGCAGTATCACGGTTACGGTGGCCATTACTCAAATGCCCCGTGTTACTGCCTTTACCATTCCGGCCGGTTGTAATGCCAGTGATGGTTCCGTTGTGGCCACCGGCACTTTGGGTACCACGCCTTATTTATTCAGCATTGACGGAAGTATCTACCAGAGCAGCGGAACCTTTAGCAACCTGCCTGCTGGTTTTTATGCAGTGTATATAAAAGATGACCGGGGATGTATCACGACCACGGGCGTGAATGTGCAGAACCACAGCGGCCCTGTTATCAGTAATACAACGAGCACAGCAGGTAATTGCGGAAATGCGACCGGAACCATTACGGTTACTGCATCAGGAGCTGCTTTACCCCTGCAATACAGTATTGACGGACTGAACTTCCAGGCAGGAAATGTTTTCACCACATTATTGCCCGGTAATTATACAGTAACCGTAAAAGATGCCAATGGGTGCCTGAATACCCGTTCGGTAGTGGTGCCCACGACCAGTGGCCCTCAGGTACTCAGCGCGGCCATCATCCATGCGGCCTGTGGGAACAGCAATGGTACCATCACCGCCACTGCATCCGGTGGGGTGGGAGCATTACAATATTCTATCAATGGTACAGTTTACCAGGCGGGTAACAGTTTTATCAACCTCGCAGCGGGTAATTATACATTGTATGTGCAGGATATTAATGGTTGTGTGAAATCAATGCCGGTCACCGTACTCAACCTGCCGGCGCCAACGGTTACGGCTGCTACATCACCGGCTTCCTGCGGACAGACTGATGGTACGATAACCGCCAATGCTGTGGGGGGCACTGGTGCGCTGACCTATAGTATCAATGGCGTTACGTACCAGGCCAGCAATGTCTTTACCGGGCTGGCGGCAGGAACCTATACTATCATAGTGAAGGATAGCCGTAATTGTACATCCACTGTTTCCGTTACGGTCAGTTCAACCGGTGGGCCAGGTCCGCTGGTGATTTATCATAATTAATGATTGAAGTAAAATAAAAACACCAAAACAAATAATAACCTATACAAAACAACAACGATGAAATTGAAAAAAACATTATTGAAACTAAGCCTGGCATTCCTGCTGCTGTTTACCGGCAGCCAGGCCTTTGCCCAGCCTTATCCCAATACAGGTGATCACCAGGTTTGTCTGAATTCCACAGAGCCATACGGGGTGATCCTGAACGCAGGTTCAACCTACCTCTGGACCATCACCCCCGTTACCGGTGGTAATGGTACTATTACCGCGGGTGCCACACCCAACCTTATTTCAGTCAACTGGACCAGTACCGGTACGGCCACTTTACAGGTGGTGGAAACCAACGCCTCTGGTTGCGTTGGTGATCCTGTTACGATCCTGGTAACGGTGAATCCGTTGCCGACTGTCACCGTAAACTCGGTGGCGATATGTTCCGGATCAACGGCAACGATCACCGCCACGCCCGGAACGGCTGGTACGTATAACTATGTGTGGACAGTTCCCGCGGGTGCCACTAACCCGGGTAACGTAGCCAGCTTCACTTCTGGAGTGGCAGGCACCTACTCCGTTGTCATCACCAATACGGTAACCGGTTGCGGATCTGCTTCCGCCAGTGGTACAATAACAGTAAATGCGGCACCGACACTGGTGATCACTAATCCGGCGACAGCCTGTCTGCCCAATACGGTTGACCTGACTGCGGCCGCGGTAACTGCGGGTTCTTCACCTGGTCTTACACTGACCTACTGGACCGATGCGGCTGCCACTGTTGCTTATAACACACCAACTACAGCTACTGCAGGTACGTATTATATCAAGGGCACACTGGCAGGTGGATGTTTCACCATCCAGCCTGTAACAGTCACCACCGCACCGACACCAACCGTGGTGATCACCAACCCGGCGGCTGTATGTGCGCCGAATACGGTTGACCTGACAGCGGCTGCGGTAACTGCAGGTTCTACTGCTGGTCTCACATTTACTTACTGGACGGATGCAGCGGCCACCGTGCCTTATGCCACACCAACAACAGCGACTGCAGGCACCTACTATATCAAGGGAACTTCTGCTGCCGGATGTTTTGATATCAAACAAGTGGTGGTAACGGCTGCTCCTGCTCCGACAGTTGTTATTACGAACCCTGCTTCTGTTTGTGCACCGAATACAGTTGACCTGACTGCGGCTGCAGTAACTGCAGGTTCAACGGCTGGACTGACCTTCACCTACTGGACGGATGCGGCTGCGACAGTGCCTTATGCCACACCGGCTGCTGCGACTGCGGGAACCTATTATATCAAGGGTACCACGGCAGGAGGATGCTTTACCATACAGCCTGTGACAGTGACAGTGAACCCGCTGCCAACACCGCTTGTAACGGGTCCCTCACCTGTCTGCGTAAGCGTGGCAGGTACCACGTCGACCTATAGCACAACGAATGTGGCTGGACATACCTACACCTGGGTGGTAACTGGTGGTACGATCGTATCCGGACAGGGTACCAACAGTATCACGGTCAGCTGGACAACAGCAGGTGCAGGTACAGTTGCGGTAACAGAGTCGATCACCGCCAGTGGATGTTCCGCCCCGAATACGCTCAACGTAACCGTGAACCCGAAACCGGTCACTTCAGCGATCACGCACAACTAAACATAAAATGATCAACACATAAGCAATGAATACCTGATTCTTTCCTTACTGCCCGGATTACCGGCAGTAAGGAGGAAAAGGGGGATAAAAAATAACAGAACTACGAAAAACCAGTCCTTTAGTCCATTTAAGCGTAAAAGAAGAAAAACGTAACAATGTCCAGGTTAATACAACATATCAGTGCATGGGTACTGCTGCTGTTCAGCTTTCAGCAGACAATGGCGCAGGTCGCCATGCCTGATACTGTTTGTATAGGTACGAGCAGGATCTACAAAGTAAATGATGCCTCAGTACCTTCCACTTATACCTGGACAGTGAATGGTATAACCCAGTCCGGCAACCGGAATGAGTTACAGATCACCTGGAACACCGCAGGCACTTACCAACTGGCTGTACAGGAGCACGCCAATAATGGTTGTGATGGAGATGTCCGAACTGCTACGGTATATGTAATGCCCACCCCGGTGGCCAATGCAGGACCGGATGTTATTGTATGTTATGGAAAAACACTGCAGCTTAACGGAAGCGGAGGCCTGGTCTACCAATGGAGTCCTTCCACTTATTTATCAAGTCCCGCAATACCGCGGCCGCTGGTGACTTTACCCGCAGCAGGCGTATACACTTATATTCTTAATGTAAGTGCCAATGGTTGTCCGGCGTTGAAGCCCGATACCGTGCGTGTCACGATGCTGCCCCCTGTCCGTGTATTTGCCGGTAATGATACATTGATCGCCCTGGGTCAGCCTTTACAGCTGAATGCACAGGACCTGAGCAACAGCGTCTTTACCAGTTATCGCTGGACGCCCTCATCCGGCCTCGACAATGCGCAGATCAAAACACCGGTGGCTACACTCAATAGTCTTGGCAGTACCACCTATGTAGTCACTGCCCGCACAGTGGATGGTTGTGAAGCCACGGATGATATTAAGATCACCGCCTTTGCGAAAGCCGATATCTATGTACCCACCGCCTTTACACCCAATGGCGATGGTAAGAATGACGAAGCCGTCGTGATACCGGTTGGTATCCGTGAGTTACAGTTCTTCCGGATCTATAACCGCTGGGGCGAACTGGTCTATATGACCAAAGAAGCGAACCGCGGATGGAACGGGATCTATAAAGGACAGCCGCAGGACAGTTATGTATTTGTGTGGGAAGCGAGGGGAGTGGATTTTAATGGAAATGTGGTTTATAAGAAGGGGACGGTGACGTTGATAAGGTAGGGGGAGGGGAGAGAGGAGAGGGGAGAGAGGAGAGAGGAGAGAGGAGAAAGGAGAAAGGAGAGGGGAGAATAGGAAATAAAATGATGATTTGTCATCCTGATATGAAGTGAGGGAATGGGGTTGCCAGAGAGTGACCCCATTTTTATTGATGGGTGTAAGAGATTATGTTCCAGGTGCGGTCTAAGCCTGATTTTGAAGAGAACTTCTGTGAGGAGTAGTTTGTTACTGTTTATTCTTTCATAAATTCTTTCAGTTCTTTGTCGATCTTATCTTCCCATTCAGCCTGCGCTTTTGAATTTTCGCCCCCTTTTGTATTATAATAATATTTCTGTTTCTCAGTATTCAGCCGGTCGTTGACTTCATTCAATATTTTATTAATTATTTCCCAGGGGTCTTCAGCCGGTACTTCCTGGTTGTTCAGCCTTTTTTTCAGTTCAAGGGCATAGCGGTAAACAAGTAGTGTTTCATAGTGCGCATGATTAAGATACCGGCCGGTTTTTACTTTTTCGCCGGCCCATGATTTATCCCTTAAAACTATTGGTAAAATATTCAACTGTATTGTCCAGGTGTTGTCCAGCTTGTCAAAATTCTTATCAATGAGAATTCCTGTAAAGAGTGAAATGGCGGCATTGTCCAATGGCTCAGCCCTGAAATCAGTCCACTGAAGATAATTCCGGTTGTCGATCAGAATCGTATCCCCGCTTTCGTAATCCCTGTTCGATTCTTTTATACCGGCAGTAACCTTGATTGTTTTAATGAATGCCGGGGCTACTTCCCGGGCTACACTGATCATTGTGTCAATCAGTTCAGGTAGTTCACGAAGGTCCTGCTTTAATAGAGTGTCATATTCTCTTTTGAATCCGACATATATTTCACTTTTCCTTTTGCCGCCGATATCATCCAGGAATATCAGGTCTTTACCGTTGGCCCTGCATAGTATATCAAACCTTAATTCAATGGAAGCGGTAAGGTCTGCATTGTTGATTTTCGACTCTTCAATATGATACTTTCTGATGCGTAGTATAACCGGAATGCGGCTGCTGTCTTTTTTAAGAATGCTGTTCATGTATTTGTTGAAGGCATCTTCCATATTGCCTGCAAAGACTATTTTTTGTCTCCGGTAGTCTTTAGGAAGGATGGCAAATCCAACACTGTCCTGATAACTGGAATCCTCCACTCTTTCCAGGTAAAAATGGATGGGGTTATAAGTGCCGGTGTTCCTGACTTCAGGTGAGAGCTTAAGTTTCGGTACGAGGTAGCTCAGGTCTGTGGGCGAGGTGACATTCATTGGTTTTTCACCCTTTCGGGGAGGTGGGGGCGGTGGTCCTTCAAAACCAGTTCTGCCCGGAGTTTTTTGGGCATTTGAAGTTATAACCAATGCCAGCAGGCATAGAAGCAATAAAAACCTGCCTGTTTTTCTATGTAGAAGCAATGAATAGTTCATCGTAACTGTTCTTTTCAGAAGATAATCTTCCCGTCTTTTATAAGCATCCGTATTTTACGGATCAGTTTAATATCTGCTGAAGGATCTCCTTCCACGGCGATCAGGTCGGCATATAATCCTTTTTTTATTCTGCCGATTCTGTCTCCGTATCCGAATACATCGGCATTTATTGATGTGGAGGATTTTAAAACATCAATGGGTTTCATCCCGTATTCCACCATCAGTTCCATTTCACGGGCATTGTCGCCATGGGTAAATACGCCAACATCTCCTCCCATACAAATGGTGACCCCGGCTTCCAGGGCCAGCCTGAATGTTTTATGCTTATTGGCGATCCGTTCTGTTTCAGGATCCGTTCCTTTTTTCCAGCCCTTGTATTGTTCCGTGGCTTCACCGGCTGCCAGGGTGGGACAGAAGGCTACATTCTTTTCTTTCATCAGCCTGAACACTTCTGCTGTGCCATGATCGCCATGTTCAATGGTAGACACACCGGCCACTACAGCCCTTCGCATGCCTTCCGGGGTACTGGCATGGGCCACAGCTTTGCGACCGCTGCTGGTGGTCATACCCACCAGCCAGCCCAGTTCCAGTTCACTGAAAGTGGGTTGGGCCTCACCATTGGGACCGTAACGGTAATCTGCATAAACCTTGATCAGGTCAGCTCCATGACCGATCTGGCTGCGGATGGCTTTACTCAATTCTTCCAGTCCGGCCACTTCCTCCGCTCCCTGTGGTAAATCTATATCCGGACTCTCCGATTTTGGTCCATAAGCACCCCTGGCCACGATGGCCCGGGTGGCCACAATCATCCGTGGACCGGGGATAACGCCTTTTTCGATGGCTTTCTTCAACCCGGCATCATCGTACATGGCGCCTTCAGTACCCAGGTCACGCACCGTGGTAAAGCCGGCCATCAGGGTGGCTTTGGCATGTTGAACAGCCCGTGCGGTGCGTTCAGCTCTTGATTCTTTTAATACCTGGTCATCCCAGCTGGTTTCATTGTATGGATGCAGGAATAAATGGGAGTGCCCCTCAATCAGTCCGGGCAGGAGGGTCATGCCTTTCAGGTCCTTTACAATCGTCCCTGCCGGTAGTATGAACTGCATGGGACCTGCCGCTTCGATCAGGTTGTTTTTTACCAGGACCACCCAGCCGGTATGCAGGCTGTCACCGTCAAAAACCCTGTCCGGTTTTAATAGTATATACTGGTCTTTTGACTGGGCATTCAGGATCAGCAGAAAAGCCAGGCAAAAACTGAGTGATAATCCTTTTTTCATAAGTAGTGTTTAAGTAAACAGCACATCTGCGTATTCAGGTTTCTTTTTAAAGACGGCATTGGCAAACGGGCAAAGAGGGATGATTTTCAGCCCGTGAATACGGGCATAATCCACCGCGGTGTGTACCAGCTGGTAACCCACGTTTTGTCCCCTCAGTTCATCACTAACTTCCGTATGTTCGATAATCATTTTATCGGCGGCGGGCAGCGTATAGACCATTTCGGCCAGGAAGGCCCCTTCTTCACCTACGTAAAAGAGCCCTTTGCTGCCGGCTTGTTTATGATGGATAACCATAGTGTTTCTTTTCTTAAAGCTATCAAGATTTTTTTGCTTATTTGGATTTGTAGCCACATATTTGCAGTGAAATGAACATTACAACAACAAATAAACAGTGGTGGTGGCATACAACTCTAAAGGGGCTGTAGTGTCATGACTGCATTTGTATATCATTCAGGAGCCCCGGTATTCGGGGCTCCTGTTTTTTTAACCAGCCAGGGCTGGATTATCCTGGAAGAATATGAAAAAAATTGAATTAAACACGGTTTGTAAACGGATGCTGGCGGATGTGTATACACCGGTGGGGATCTACCTGCGCCTGCGGGATAAATTCCGTGATACGGTCCTCCTGGAAAGCACCGATCATCATTCCGGCGAAAACAGCTACTCCTTCATCTGTATCAACGCCATTGGCGGAATGGAGATCACATCAAAGGAACAGGTCGAATTTAAACTGCCCGGTCGCAATCCCGAAAAAGTGGCCCTGAAGAACCCGGCCGAAGTCCCCGGACTTCTCTGGAATTTCATGGAGCAGTTTGAGGTGAAAAAGAGTGCTGTCAAAGAAGGGGCATTTGCCCAGGGGCTTTTTGGTTATACTTCCTATGATGCAGTGCAGTTCTTTGAAACGATCCCGCTTTCCACTCACCATTCTCCTCTTTCCATTCCCTTAATGCGTTACCGCCTTTATCAATACGTAATTGCCGTCAATCATTTCAAGGATGAATTATTCATTTGTGAAAACCAGGTCAATGGCCTGGAGTCGGACAGTGCGGCGGTGGAGTCACTTATCCGCAGTAAGGATGTGCCGGTGTACCCGTTTAATACACGGGGGGAAGAAGTCTCCAATATGACCGATGAGGAATACCGGGAGATCGTTAAAAAAGGAATTGCCAGTTGTCACCGCGGGGATGTGTTCCAGATCGTGCTCAGCCGCCGCTTTCAGCAGGCTTTTACCGGGGATGAATTCAATGTGTACCGGGCGCTGCGCAGCATCAACCCTTCGCCCTATTTATTCTTTTTTGATTATGGCGATTATAAACTGATGGGCTCCTCTCCCGAAGCGCAGATCGTGATCCGGAATCATAAGGCCGTGTTGCACCCGATTGCCGGGACCTTTAAGCGGACCGGTGATGATGTGGCCGATAAAGAAGCCGCCGAACGTTTACTAAAAGATGCCAAGGAGAATGCCGAACACGTGATGCTGGTGGACCTGGCAAGAAATGATCTCAGTCGTGTATGCGATGAAGTCAATGTGGCGCATTACCGGCAGGTACAGTATTTCTCGCATGTGATACACCTGGTGAGTGAAGTGGTGGGACAGGTGAGGTCCGGTGCCAATCCTTTTGAGCTGCTGGCAAAAACATTTCCAGCCGGAACACTCAGTGGGGCGCCTAAATTCAGGGCCATGGAACTGATCGATGCCTATGAACCCACTTCAAGGAGTTATTATGGCGGTGCTATTGGTTTTGTCGGCTTTGACGGCAGCTGCAATCATGCCATCATGATCCGCACCCTGTTGAGCCGGCAAAATACGCTCACTTACCAGGCCGGTGCCGGGGTGGTGGCCGCCAGTAACCCGGAAAGTGAATTGCAGGAAGTGAATAATAAATTAGGAGCACTGAAGAAAGCGATAGAGGAAGCGCAGGAAATTGTTTAGTTGTTGAGTCGTTTAGTTGTTTAGCGGATGTTCTTCTAAACAACTAGACGACTAAACGACTAAACCTTAAACTAAATAAGATGAAAATACTGGTTTTCGATAATTATGATTCTTTTACTTACAACCTGGTCCACCTCGTGGAGAAGATAACGCGGGTGAAAGTGGAGGTCTGGCGCAATGATCAGATTCCGCTGGAAAAAGTAAAGGAATATGATAAGATAATATTATCTCCCGGTCCCGGGATTCCGGAAGAAGCAGGATTGTTGTTGCCGTTGATTAAGGAATATGCATCCTCAAAATCCATCCTTGGTGTTTGCCTGGGGCACCAGGCCATCGGGGAGGCTTTTGGAGGGACGCTGGTGAATCTGACGGATGTTTATCATGGAGTGCAAACAGGCATACAAGTCGGGAGCCGGGAGTCGGTAGTCGTTAGTCAACAGCCAACAGCCATGAGTAAACAGATGTCTTTAGGTATTAGCCCTTTGTTTAATGGTTTGCCGGCACGGATTGTTGTGGGAAGGTATCATAGCTGGGTGGTAAGTGATCAGAATTTCCCGGAAGAGCTGGAGATTACAGCGATCGATGATAAGGGCTATATTATGGGATTACAGCATAAGTCCTTAGATGTGCAGGGTGTGCAATTTCATCCTGAAAGTGTATTAACACCGGATGGAGAAAAAATTCTGACCAACTGGCTCGCTTTATGAAATGCTGTCAGCTGTCGGGTGTCAGGTGCCAGGAACCTCAAAGAAAGCTGATCTAAACAACTAAACGACTAAACGACTAAACGACTAAACTTTCCATGAAGCATATCTTACAATATTTATTCGAACACAAAACCTTCTCCCGTGAAGCGGCGAAAGAAGCGCTGGTGAATATCGGCAAAGGGTTATACAATGAGCATGAAGTAACGGCTTTTATGACCGTATACCTGATGCGGAGTATCACCATTGATGAGCTCCTGGGATTCAGGGATGCGTTGATGGAGCTTTGTGTCAAATCAGATCTTGGTCAGTATGATGCCATGGATATTGTGGGCACCGGGGGTGACGGGAAGAATACTTTTAATATCTCCACCCTGGCCTGTTTTATCGTAGCGGGTACAGGGCAGAAAGTAGCCAAGCATGGCAACTATGGTGCATCTTCCGTGAGCGGTGCTTCGAATGTCATGGAGCAGATGGGGTACAAATTTTCCAATGACGGGGATAAGCTGAAAAAGGAAATTGAACAGGCGAATATCTGTTTCCTCCATGCACCGATGTTTCATCCGGCTCTAAAGACCGTAGGGCCCATCCGGAAAAACCTGGCCATGCGTACATTCTTCAATATGCTTGGACCCATGGCCAATCCGGCTAACCCGGCATACCAGTTAGTAGGGGTGTACAACCTGGAGATGGCGAGGATTTATAATTACCTGTTGCAGAAAGGTGGTAAACCATTTACCATTATACATAGTCTGGATGGCTACGATGAAATTTCCCTGACCAGCGATACTAAAGTGATTACCCAGGAGGGGGAACGGGTGATGACACCGGAACAATTGGGTAAGCGAATGGTGATGGCGGAAGATATCAGTGGCGGAGATACCGTGGAAGAAGCAGCGGCCATTTTCAGGAAGATCCTGGATCGCGAAGGCAGCTGGGCACAGAACGCGGTGGTACTGGCCAATGCCGCCATGGCCCTGCAGTGCACCGGGAACTATAAAACATACGATGAGGCATATCATGCAGTAGTGGAGAGTCTGGAGAGTGGAAGAGCCAGGGAGTGCTTAAAGAAATTAGTGAGTTTACAGGGGTAGTTAGTAGTTGGTAGTTAGTAGTTAGTAGTTGGTGGTGCTTCTGGTAATGAAAATTGAAGTATTAAGAAGTTAGATACTCAATTTTCATTTGCGGTGATTAAGAATTGAAAGATATTGATTCTCCAACCCTGAAAGGGTTGAATAATAATAGCCCCGGGTGAAACCCGGGGTCAGGGATGCAACAGGATATTCCGGAACCCTGAAGGGGTTCAACTATTGAGTATTGAAAGTGATATTATTAATTTATTTGAATCGAATAATATGGACATACTTGAAAAGATCGTAGCCCATAAAAAAAAGGAGATAGAACCTTTTAAAGCGCTGAGCCCGGTATCCCGTTTTGAAAAAGACGGATTTTTCCGGGATATCAGGACCCGTTCACTGGTGAACAGTTTATTGTTGCCCGGAAGTACGGGTATTATTGCGGAATTCAAACGCAAGAGTCCGAGTAAGGGATGGTTCAAAACGAAGGAACTGGAAGTGGAACCGGTGGTGACGGCTTATAATAAATCTGCTGCGGGCATTTCGGTGCTGACGGATGATGAATTTTTCGGGGGCGACCTGGATGACCTGATACAGACCAAGATATTGACGGATATTCCGGTACTGCGTAAGGACTTTATTGTGGATCCCTGGCAGATTGCCGAAGCAAGGGCATTCGGGGCGGATGTGATCCTGCTGATCGCCGCCTGCCTGAGTCCGGCCCAGGTAAAGGAATTTGCAGGCTATGCAGCCAGCATCGGGTTGGAATCCATCCTGGAAATACACAATGAAGAAGAACTGGGACATATCTGTGACGATGTAAGTATGGTAGGGATCAATAACCGTAACCTGAAGACCTTTGAAGTGGATATTAATACGTCTTTGCAGTTAAAAAAACATATACCGGCCGGCAAGCCGGCCATTGCGGAAAGCGGGATTACAAATGTCGAAACTATCGTATCTTTAAAACGAGCCGGTTTCCTGGGTTTCCTGATCGGGGAAAACTTCATGAAAGCGGAAAGGCCAGCGATTGCTTTTGCTGATTTTGTCAATCTCTTAAACGCAAAAGCACATGAAACTTAAAGTCTGCGGCAATTTACTGCCGGAACAGGTGAACGCCTTTGATGAACTGGGAGTATCCCTGGCGGGATTTAACTTCTACCCCTCATCACCCCGTTACATACGGCAGAAGATCAGCCCGGAAAAGATGAAACAACTGAAAGGAAAGTATGCAAGGGTCGGTATTTTTGTCAATGCCCGTTTTGATGAACTGGTAAGAACGGTGGAAGATTACCGGCTGGATATGGTGCAGCTGAGCGGGGATGAAACCCCTCAATATTGTGAGAAGATCGCGGATTTTATCTCGGTGATCAAAGTATTCAGGCTGACCGGGAAAGAGAACCTGGAACCGATGACCATTCCGTACAAGAACGTGTGTGATTTTTATATGTTTGATACGACCGGTTCAGGATTCGGGAGTACGGGTAAAAAGTTTGACTGGGATATCCTGCAGAAATACCCGCCTTCCAAACCCTATATCCTCAGCGGGGGGATTGATCCGGCAGATGTGGAAAAGCTGGAAAAATTTCAGAAAGGGCCGGCAGCGGCAAAATTATTTGCCCTGGATCTCAACAGCCGGTTTGAAATGAGTGCCGGGGTAAAAGATATGAAGAAACTGAAAACATTTATTGAAGAACTAAATAAAGCCTAAACTGTTATTATGAATATTAAAGTATGCGGCATTACTGAACTGAAACAATTGCAGCAGCTGGATGGACTGGATATTGATTTCGCCGGTATGATATTTTACAAGGACTCGCCCCGTTATGTTGGAGGTAAACTTGATCCTAAAGATGTCAAGAAGGCCGATTTCGATCTCAAGAAAACCGGAGTGTTTGTTAACCCTGAAATGATTGACGTGCTGGACGCTATCGATGAATACGGACTGGAAGTGGTGCAGTTGCACGGCGATGAAACCCCGGAAATGTGTGAGGACCTGAGCAGTGAAGTGGAAGTGATCAAAGCTTTCCGGATTGCAGGTACCGAAGATATCGATAAGCTGGTGGCACCCTATGATGCGGTTTGTGATTATTATCTTTTTGATACAGGTGGTTTAAAAGAAAGTTTTGGCGGTACCGGCAAACAGTTTGACTGGAATATACTGGCCAAGGCCAAAATAGAGAAGCCCTTTTTCCTGAGTGGTGGTATCAGTGTGGAAGATGCGGCGAGAGTGAAAGCCTTTAAACATCCGGATATGTTTGGGGTGGATATCAACAGTAAGTTTGAAGTGTCACCGGGGGTGAAGGATATGAAGCTGATATTGCAGTTCAGGCAAGGGTTGAAATAGTTAGTAGTTGGTAGTTAGTAGTTAGTAGTCAAGGCATTTGTTTTTGACCAGATATATTAGTTGATCAGGTGAAGAAAGGTAGTGAATGCAGAGAATGAACAGCGTAAGAGATGAAGTTTGGAAGACCTGAATAAATGAGTGATGGTAATGCTGAAATTGATTTTATTACAGGAGGCGATGACGGCAGGGCCGTTTTTGGTGGCAGGTGTGCTGTTGTTATTTCTTGGGATAATTGTCCTGCTGTTTCTTGTTTATAAGCTGACTAAAACAAAACCCGGAGCTGGGCAGACAGAAGTTCCGGGAAATGCGGGGAGAGGCACTAAAAATAAAACCTATATTTTTTTCATACTTGTATTACTGACCGGGTTGATCGTTTTTGGTAACTGGTTATGTACGTTAAAATTTGATTAGAAAGATGGAAGAGTCTGTGTTATACCAGCAGCCTGATGAGCAGGGTTATTATGGTTCCTTTGGGGGGGCTTATATTCCTGAAATGCTGCACCGGAATGTGGAAGAACTCCGGACAAAATACCTGGAGATCATGTATGAGGAGGGATTTCAGCAGGAGTTTCAGCACTTGCTGAGGGATTATGTGGGAAGACCAACTCCCCTATACCTGGCTGAACGGTTGAGTAAACGCTATGGAGCCCAGATCTACCTGAAACGGGAAGATCTCTGTCATACCGGCGCTCATAAAATCAACAATACAGTCGGACAGATAATACTGGCCCAACGGCTGGGCAAAACGCGGATTATAGCTGAAACGGGTGCTGGTCAGCATGGCGTGGCCACTGCTACAGTGTGCGCGCTGAAGGGGATTGAGTGCATTGTGTACATGGGGGAGAAAGATATTGAACGGCAGGCACCAAATGTAGCCCGGATGAAAATGCTGGGTGCCACGGTGATTCCCGCCACCAGCGGAAGCAAGACATTAAAAGATGCCACCAATGAAGCGATCCGTGACTGGATCAATCATCCCAACGATACGCACTATATTATTGGTTCGGTCGTGGGACCACATCCGTATCCGGATATGGTAGCCCGATTCCAGAGTGTGATCAGTGAAGAAATAAGAAAGCAGTTACTGGAGAAGACCGGTAGCGAACTGCCCGGTTATGTGATTGCCTGTGTGGGCGGAGGCAGTAATGCAGCCGGGGCTTTTTATCATTTCCTGGAAGAGAAAGAAGTAAAGCTGATTGCGGTGGAAGCAGCGGGTGAAGGAGTGAACAGTGGCAAGAGTGCCGCCACTACGCAATTAGGTAAACCGGGCATATTACATGGCAGTAAAAGTCTGCTGATGCAGACCCATGACGGCCAGGTGGTGGAGCCGCATAGTATATCAGCCGGACTCGATTACCCGGGTATCGGACCCATGCATGCACATTTGTTTGAAACCGGCCGGGCGCATTTTATGAGTGCCACCGATCAGAAAGCACTCAATGCCGCTTTTGAACTCGCCAAGCTCGAAGGGATTATTCCCGCCCTTGAATCAGCTCATGCCATACATGCATTGAAGATGATCAACTTTAATAAAAAAGATGTGGTGGTGATATGTCTGAGCGGGAGAGGGGATAAGGATCTTTCTACGTATATGAA
>CAZFLL010000023.1:16605-43601 GCA_964519865.1 uncultured Chitinophaga sp.
GGGGGCATCATATCTTAAATGTTTACTGTACCGCAGGCTACCCCACTTTACATTCCACCCTGCCCGTCATGCGTGCCCTCCAGGCGCATGGTGCCAACATAATTGAACTGGGGATGCCTTACAGCGATCCGCTGGCGGATGGGCCGGTGATACAACACAGCAGTTCGGTGGCACTGGCGAATGGTATGACAATCCGGATCCTGTTTGAACAGCTCCGTGATTTCCGGAAAGAGATCCAGGTGCCGGTGGTATTGATGGGCTATATGAACCCGGTAATGCAGTATGGATTTGAACAGTTTTGCGCCGATGCCGCTGCGGTGGGCATCGATGGACTGATCCTGCCGGATCTTCCTGAATATGAATTCGAACACGAATACGGTCCCATTATTAAGAAATATAACCTGGACTTTATCTTTTTGGTAACTCCAGAAACCTCTGAGGAGCGGATTAAAAAACTCGACAGCCTCAGCAGCGGATTTTTATACGCGGTATCCTCTTCATCCACTACGGGGGGCGACAAAATCGGCGGGGTATCTGAAGAATACCTGTCCCGGCTACAGGCTATGGGACTTAATAACCCGGTGCTGGTAGGATTTGGCATTAAAGATAAGGCCAGTTTTGATGCTGTTAGCCGGTATGCTGCCGGTGGTATTATTGGCAGTGCTTATATTAAAGCATTGGAAAACAGTGCAGATGTTAATGCATCCACAAAATCATTCCTTTCGTCTGTACTGGGCTGAGAAGGATTGTATGGTCCGCGGTCTTTGATTATCTTTATACCTTCTTTAGCGATGTAAACGGTTCAAACTTTATGAAAAAAATCATCTTCTTTTTATTACTGGCTCCCCTTGGATTACTGGCCCAGAAAACCCCTGCTGGATTTACCATCAAGGGTAATCTGGCAGGATACCCGGACGGCACAACTATACGCCTGGTGCGTAACGGGGAGAGTACTGACCTGGCATCCGGTAAGGTCAGTAAAGAAAAATTCCTGGTAAAAGGAACAGTGACTGAACCCGTGCTTTGCTTTGTTTTTATCGGGAATGAACAGAAACCGGTGGAACTGTTCCTGGAAAACAAAACTATTACACTGACCGGGAGCAAATCCAATCCGGGTAAATATAAAATTGAAGGATCGCAGTCGCATAAAGACTTTGATGAATTTGTAAAGGAATTTATACCCCTCGCACAACAGATGAGTTCAATGGCAGGTATAATCAATAGTACAATGCCTGGCCCGGACAGGGACAGCCTGATCAGTATGCATAACAGGATGCAGCAGACCGTACAGCGTTCGATTGATAAACTGGTCAACCAGAAACCGAATTCAGTTGTGACTGCTTTTATCCTGGCGGCCACTTATTCATTTAATGAGAATCCTGCCGTATTGGAAGAACGGTACAATAAGCTTCAGCCGGCCGTGAAGGAAACAGAAGCCGGAAAGCAGCTTGCGATTACGATCGCAGATAGTAAGATTGGTGCTATCGGCAGTATGGCCACGGATTTTACACAGGCTGATACCTCCGGTGTGCCTGTTTCACTTTCTTCTTTCAGGGGAAAATATGTATTGGTTGATTTCTGGGCCAGCTGGTGTGGTCCATGTCGCATGGAAAACCCCAACGTAGTACAGAATTATAAAAAATTCAGCCCTAAAAATTTTACCGTATTGGGTGTTTCTCTTGACCGTCCCGGACAAAAGAATAAATGGATCGATGCCATTCATGAAGATAGTCTGACCTGGACCCATGTCAGTGATCTCCAGTTCTGGAACAATGCAGCAGCCAAAATCTACAAGATTCAGAGTATCCCACAGAATTATCTCCTGGACCCCGAAGGGAAGATTATTGCCAAGAACCTCCGCGGGGAAGCGTTGGAGGCGAAGTTGTGTGAATTGCTGGGATGTAACTGAAACTAGTTAGTAGTTTGAAGTTAGTAGTTAGTAGCCTGCCTGCCGGCAAAGGCAGGTCAACAGCCAGGTTGCCTCCGGGAATTTCGAAAGCAATTGTAAACTTTCTGATTTAGGAGTTTTTAATTTTGACTTTTGAATTGGAAATGAAACCTCCATTATAAAACGGAGTTAGTTAACATCCTTACCGTCCTTCAGCTTTTCAATCATTCCTTTTACAGCGGTTTTATTCTGTTCATCCGGTGCCATGGGCAGGGCCAGGTTGGCATATTTTAATGCATTTTTGAAATCCCCGATGGCGGAGTAGCCGCGTGCCAGTCCCATGCAGGTGGTGAACTGGTTGGGGTTTTTATCAAAATTCATTTTAAATACATCAAAAGCATCTTTCGCCATTTTCATATTCAGCAGTTGCCGGCCATACTGATGCAGGTCAGTCATATTGCCAAGAGGTAAAGCTTTTTTCATAACGGCTGCAGCTTCATCCGATTTCCCCAGTTTTTGAAGAATCCTTGCTTTGGTAGCCCAGGCACCAAAAATCCGGTCGCCACCAAAACCAGTACTGGTGGCCGAATCAGCCCAGAGCAGGGCTTCTTCCAGGTTGGTGTTTCGCTGCAGGCACCAGTTAGCTGCCTGGTTCCAGCTGAGCCAGAAGAAACCACGATCAGTTCTTAATTCCTGGCGGAAGGATTCTATCTGTGTTTTAATATAATCCACCTCAAGTTTAAAAGGGATGGCCAGTTTCTCCCATTGCAGGGAAATCGTTGCGCTGTTTTCTGTTTCATTGCTGAATTCATACTTCAGCCATTCCACGGATTTATCAAGAGCCACTGGTTTTACATTCACCCGCAGGGCATCTTCTTTTTCATTGTAATAATAATGACCCCAGGACCCCGAATTTTTGGAAAAGATCAGGGTACATTCGTTGGGATCATAAGCAATAAAGAATCCATATTTACCAGCGGGTAATGCTTTTCCTTCTATCATCACATCGGTGCTGAATTCAATCGTGGTATTTTCATTGGCGCCCGCTCTCCAGGGAGAGGATTTACTGCTGCCGAATTCAGGGTCGGTGAATCCCACCGGCACCAGTTGTCCCCAGATTTTTCCCTCCCGGCCCTTCACACCCGGACGGTCATAATTGATACTTACCCAGGTCAGTCCCACTTGTTCACTCACCGCCGCTTTTTTATTACCTCCACTCGGGAGCATGGTCAGCGTGATTTGTGTGTAAGCGGTATTTACTAAAAGGGAGAACAGCAGCAGGTATCCTAAACGTTTCATGGTTGTTGGTTTGAGGATAAAAGCTAAGAAATCCTGAATCAGGGAGGGGGAAGGAATGGATGAATGGCGGGATTGGAATAGTGAATGGTGAATTTCAATAATATATTCAGGGACTTCCGGGCTATGGAATCAAACTACATCTCCTGCTGCCATTCACTGATTGTTTTCGGATCAGCATTCCATTTACCCGGAAATTTATCCAGGACCAGGTTCAGTTCGATCGCATGTTCCAGCCAGGCCTTGCAGCCGTCAAGGACGGAGGTGAAACCACCTGTACTGTCCTTAATAGCCGCAATCAGGGCATCACCGCTAAGGTTAAAGCCATAATTTTTTATGACCACCAGCGTCTGTTCAGGAGAGATTGCCGTAAACGCATAATCCACATTCGTTGCCGGATTACCCCATTCAGTGGCAATAAGTGTATTGGGGATTATCTGTTTGGTCAGAACCTGTGCCGAGACATTATACATCTCCCATTCCCAGGTCACGGTTTTTCCTTCTTCCAGTTTGCCGGTGGATTTTGTAAACCAGAATTTAGTAGTAATGCCCGGGTCAATAAATGCCTGGAAAACTTCCTGAACCGGTTTCCGGATCATCAGCTGGGTTTCGACAAAAGCAGTATTCGTGGAAGACATGCGGCAACTATTTTATATTCAGTCTTTATACAATTCAATAAAATTTTCTGTTATTTTAAAATATCCGCCCGATACCTGATCATGGGTGGACTGGCTGGCAATAAACTGCAGAATCTCCTCCCGTTCTGCAAGTGGCCTTTTTGTTTCTTTTTCCCAGTTTTGTATAGTGGGGATAAAAATGTAAGCTATACAATTACCCCCGCCAAATTCATATTCCATTTGTATTTCAGAAATGGAATCCGAATAAATGACCTGGCCGCCCCGGCCTTTACTGATATAGTTTAATTTTCTTTTCAAGAAATGATTGAAAGGGTCAGACAGGTATTCCCTCAGATCAGTTTATGCTCATAGGCATATTTCACCAGCCCGATCACACTGTTGGTATTTGTCTTGCGGAAAATATTCTTCCGGTGTGTTTCAACCGTACGTTCGGAGATGAATAATTCATCCGCGATCTGTTTGTTATTGTATTCTTTTTCGATGAGCCGGATGATCTCGATTTCCCGGACAGTCAGGTGGGCATCTTCGATCTGCTTTTTCCGTTCGCTGCTGCGCTGTAGTTCTGCAATGACTTCTTCACTGAAATAGATACCGCCTGAAGCGATTTTATCCAGGGCCTTCACGAGTTCCTGTTTCCCCACATTCTTCAAGACATAGCCGGATATATCAGCGTCATTGATCATTTCATTCACCAGGTCGCCCTGGCCACTCATAGACAGGGCCAGTATTTTTACCGCCGGGAATTTTTTCCGGACCTGTTTGGCGAGTTCATTGCCCGGCAATACCGGCATCATTACATCCGTAAGCAGGATATCTACCGGAATTTCTCCCATTTTAGCCAGGACTTCAGTAGGATCCGTGCTGGCAAAAGCGAGACGGAACCGGTCATGCCCTTTGAGCAGGCTCATTAATCCGTCTATCACGATCTGGTGATCGTCAACCAGGGCCAGGGTAATTTTGCGGTTCATGGGTGGTAATGAGTCGTAAGTTAATCCAATTTCGGATTTGGCGGCTACCATTATAATTATTTTCCTCAACAGATGCAGGGGAGGAGGGGATTGCAGTTGGGGAAATGTTAAAGAAAAGGGTTTAGATGTTTGTTGTTTGGGGTTTAGTTGTTTGGAGCAGTATTGCTAAAATAAGTCATGGATCTTTCATTAAACGGAAAACCTCTTAAACGACTAAACAACAAACCTCAAACGACAAACTCCTAAACAGGGATATGAAGCGCCACCACCGTCCCTCTGCCCGGTGAGGAGTCAAAATCAACTGTTCCTTTAAGGTATTCGATCCGGGAGCTGATATTCTTGATCCCGATTCCTTTTAATTTATCCTGGTCGGTGCTGTCAAAGCCTTTTCCATTGTCTTCAATCGTACCACTGATACCATCTTTGTCGCGGATCAGGGAAATATCGAGGGTGCTGGCCCCGGCATGTTTGATGGTATTATTGACACATTCCTGGACCACCCGGTACAACATGGTCTCCATATTGGAATCCAGCCGCTGGTCGAGTCCTTCGGTATATACCACCACTTTCAGGTCTTTCTGGTTCAATTTGCCGGTAAATTCCCGGATGGCATCCCCCAGGTTATTTTTCAGCAGGGCATTGGGCATCATGATATGGGAAACTGTTCGTACCTCCCGGCAGCTTTCGTCTACCAGGTTGATGACTTTTTCGAATGATTTCCGTTGCTCCTCATTGTTAAACTGTAATTCGGATTCAAAGGCGGAGAGATTCATTTTCGCAGCACTCATCATCTGGCCCACCCCGTCGTGCAGGTCCTTGGCAATCCGTTGCCGTTCATTTTCCTCCGCTTCCATCACCGCCTTAATGGCTGTTTCCTGTTGCCGCATCAGCTCGGTCTTCATCGCAGTTTCCTGGCGGAGTTTATTGCGTTTGTACCAGGAAAGCAAAAGCAGACCAGAAAGCAATATCAGTACCGCGATACCCCCAAAGAGGTAGTTCTGCATTTTCAGCTTATTGTTCTGTTGCTCGATCAGCCTGTCCTGCTTTTCCGTTTCATATTTTGTCCGCATTTCTGCAAGGGCCTGCGGATTGGCATCCTTGTACATACTGTCCTTCAGGTCATTGATCCGTTTGTAGTATTCAGTGGCTTTAGCAAAATCATTGGCTGATTCATAGTTACTGGCCAGGGCCGAATAGATCATGGGCAGTTTTGCTGTAATATTATTTTGTTGTGCCAGCTGCAGGGCCTTTTCTCCAATGGTTATACCTTCTTTTGTGTTCCCCAGCCTGGCATAAAGACTGGATATTTCAGCCTGGTCGGAAACAATAAAAAACGGATCACCGACTTTTTCCCGTAATGGCTGCGCCTGCAGGTAGGAGGAAAGCGCTTCATTCAGTTGTCCTTTTTTTACCTGGGCAGAACCGAGGATAAATAACCCGTTTGCTTCCGTAATAATATCCCCGGCTGATTTCGCGCTGCTAATTGCCAGGCGGGCATATTTGAAAGCGGAATCTGATTGATTCAGTGAACCAAAACAGGAGGCCATATTGCTGAGGGTGACCCCGGAAAAATTAGGAGGTAGTTTTTTCTCCTCTGTAAATGCCAGGGCAGTCCTGAAATTCTGGATCGCTTCTTCAAACTGGTTCAGCTCCATCATCGCCCATCCAATATTCACATAGGCTTTCAATTGGGTCATATGATCCGCGGATTTCTCGGCGTAATCAAGGGCTTTGTAGAAACGGTTCAGGGCCTCTTTTTTCCGGTCCAGTTTCATGCAACAGACCCCCGAAAATGAATAGTATAATCCCAGCTGTGATAACAACGATGGCTGAGTATGCAGCCAGTTAATATATTGCTGGGAAATATATAGACCCGAATCCGGTTTTCCGGTATTGTAATAATAGTAGCAGACCAGGATATCTGATTTTGTCAGTCCGACCGAATCTTTTTGCGCCGCATAGATGGCGGAAGCCTGCCTGGCATACATGGCGGAACTGTCGGGGGAAGTATACCGGTAGGAACTGCCGAGTTGGGTCAGTAAATCAGCCCTGGCACCTGGTGATTTTTCCTTATTGATCAACGCACGAAGGCTATCCGTGTTTGTCTGTGCGGATAGATACGGGAGGATAAAAAAGATCAGTATACTGACAAGCCATTTTTTCATGCGAATGATTATAATCCCAAAACATCTTTCATGGTGAAGAATCCCTTGCGGTCTTTCAGAAACTCAGCTGCCAGTACTGCACCTGTGGCAAACCCGGTCCGGTTATGGGCGGTATGGATGATCTCGATGGTGTCAATAACGGAAGAATATTTTACACTATGGGTGCCGGGAGCCGGGTCTTCCCGCTGACTGATGATCTCCAGGTCTTCGGGATTATCGCTGAGTTCATTGACCCATTGTTTTTTTCTCTTTACTTCTGCCAGTACCTGTTCGGCCAGTGTGATGGCTGTGCCGCTCGGGGCATCTTTTTTCTGGGTATGGTGGATCTCTTCCAGGATCACTTCATATTCTTTATGCGGAGCCATTAAGGCCGCCAGTTTTTTATTGATCTCAAAAAATATATTCACGCCCACACTGAAATTACTGGAGTAGGCAAAGGCACCGCCTTTTTCAGTACAAAGCTGTTTCATGGAATCCAGCTGATCGGTCCAGCCGGTTGAGCCGCAGACCACCGGTACCCCGAATTCCAGTAGTTTCTGTACATTTTCCTTCGCACTGTGCGGACTGGTGAACTCAATAGCCGCTTCGGCTTTAGCCAGGTTTTCCTTCGTGAATTCATGCAGGTTGGGCTGATCAATTTTAATCACGATCTCATGACCACGGTGCAGGGCAATTTCTTCAATGGCTTTTCCCATTTTGCCATAACCAATCAGGGCAATGCGCATATGCAGGTGTGTTTTGTTGTTTTTAATGTGGCAGTTTAGCCATCACTGTACGGACTGTATAGTTCAGGCGCGGCAACTGCTGACAAATGTAAATATTCTGAATGGCTGACCACCCCGTACTGGCAGGTATTTATTTACCGATTTTCACCACCAGGCTGAGACCGCTGGTCCGGGCCATATCACTGTAACCGGGTTTGAAACGGAAACTGAGGTCAGGACTTACGTCAAAACCCTTCAGGTGGGCATCTACGGTGGCGTCTACGACATTCAGTCCCCAGAGTAACAGGAAGAAAAGCGCGGAATAGTCAATATCCCGGCGGAAGGAATTACGGTAATATTTGAGCGATTCAATATCCAGGGGCTTCAGGTTCTGACGGATCTGCGAAAAGAGTGCAGTATCTGTATGGTTGTACTGCATATTGTATTTCACCCGGTAAGCAAAGCGCGTATCCTTATAATTGTTAAGGTTATAAAAGAAGATGGCTCCACAGGTTCCCAAAGCTCCATATACGATCGGCAGTTTCCAGTATTTTTTATTGTAAATCTGTCCTAGTCCGGGAAGTATGGCCGACCGGATAGCCGCTTTTTTAGGGCTATGGGCTTTCAGGGAAGAGTCATAACGGCTGCTGCCGGTATAGGTTTTCTTCACCACGGGTAAACTGTCTTTTTTGACAGGTACAGGCGGTTCCTTCTCCTGGGCATTGGCTGCTGCGGAAAAGAAAACAAGAAAACATAATAAAGAGAAGATAATTCTCATGATGAATTAATCAATCGGAGCATCCATTTGCCGGAGAATCTTGGTCAGCTCTTCCTGGGAATAATACTCAATAATGATCTGCCCGCTGCCATTCCGGCTGTTCTTCAGCTTCACCCGGGTACTGAAATGCCCTGCTAATTTATCCTCAATTCGCTGAAAAGCGGAAGATAACTGGCTTTTTGAAGTTTTTTTAACAGCCCCGGACTGTTTATACAAATTACGAACAAGGGCTTCCGTTTGTCTTACAGAAAGTCCTTTATTCTTTATTTCTTTATAGATATAGAGTTGCTGATCGACCGTATCCACATTGATCAGGGCACGGGCATGCCCCATGCTTAATTCATTGCTTCGTACAGCCAGCTGGATATCGGGTGGCAGTTTGAGCAGGCGTATAAAATTCGCCACCGTACTCCGGTCTTTTCCCATCCGTTCCGCCACCTGTTCCTGGGTATAATCCAGTTCTTCCATCATCCGCTTATAACTCAGCGCGATTTCCATGGCATTCAGGTCTTCCCGTTGTAAATTTTCCAGCAGGGCCAGTTCAAGTAACTGCTGGTCATTGGCCTGGCGCACATAGGCAGGGATATCTTTCAGGCCTGCCAGTTTGGAGGCCCTTAACCTTCTTTCCCCGGAAATCAACCGGTATTTCCCATTGGCCATCCGGGATACCGTGACCGGCTGGATGATATCATGCAGTTTGATCGATTCAGCCAGTTCCTGTAATGCCTTTTCATCAAAATCACGGCGGGGCTGCTTGGGATTGGTTTCAATTTCATCCACCGATAAACGGTTGATGCCGGTGGCATTTTCCACCACATTCTGTTTCAGCTGACCACTGCCAGTCTTAAGGTCAGAATCAATACTCTGCAATAAGGAACGGATTCCTTTGCCTAAGAGATCTTTATTTTGTTTTGGATTCGTCATGGGAGAAGTTACGAGTTGTGAGTTACGAGTTTCGAGTTTGATCCATCAGAAAAATCAGGGAATCAGTTTTCTCATAAAACTCATGATCATTTTTTGCTCTTCATCAATATCTTTTAATAATTGTATTCTTGTCTCTTTTTCGCCAAAGTCTGCAGCGTCTGCTATTAAGATCTGGGTTTCAAGCTCAAAGGTAGATCCAAGCGCTATCTCGAGAAAACGGCAGAATTCCTTTGGACTTTTCCGGCTGCTGCCTTCCGCAATATTCGAAGGTATGGAAACAGCCGCTCTGCTTATTTGTGAAGAGAGATTAAACTTCTCTTCTTTAGGGAAATTTGCAACGAGGTTGATCGAATTGGTCGTGATCTGGAATCCCTTTTGCCAGATCAGCAATTGTTTGAAATTTCTCATACAGGATGGTTTAATAACTCAAATCTAACCTCCTGTAATATTCAAAAAACATCCGTCGCCTTTCAGTCTCGTAACTCGTTGCTCGAAACTCGCAGCTTAAACCCGTTGCCCGGGCTCTTTTCTATAACTCAAGTATCCGTTCTTCCTGCGTCATCTTCGTCATATCATTCTTCTGCAATATTTCTTTAGCGAGATTCAGGTAATTCATAGAGCCCTTGCTGGCGGCATCGTACAGGATCACGGGCTTGCCGGCACTGGGGGCTTCGGCCAGTTTGGCGTTCCGGTGTACAATGGTGCTGAAGACCATTTCATCAAAATGGCGGCGTACTTCACTGACTACCTGGTTGCAGAGGCGGAGACGGCCATCATACATGGTCATCAGGATGCCTTCGATCAGCAGGGCGGTATTCAGCCGGCTTTGAACGATTTTAATGGTGTTGAGCAATTTGCCTAAACCCTCCAGGGCAAAAAACTCTGCCTGTACAGGAATCACCACTGAATCAGCAGCGGTAAGGGCATTTACGGTGATCAGGCCCAGGGAAGGGGAACAGTCGATAATGATAAAATCATAATCGTTACGGATTCCGTCGAGCAGGTTTTTGAGCACCATTTCCCGGTTGGGATAATTGATCATTTCTATCTCGGCACCCACCAGGTCAATATGCGAGGGAATGAGGTCCAGGTTCGGGATCTCTGTTTTCAGGATCACGTCTTTGGCCCGGGCCTGGTTCACCATACAGTCATAGAGACTCTGGGTTACATTGTGCAGGTCGAAACCCACTCCCGTGGTGCTGTTGGCCTGCGGATCACCGTCCACCAGCAGGGTTTTGTATTCAAGCACCGCAAAGCTTGCCGCCAGGTTAATAGCGGTGGTGGTCTTGCCTACACCTCCCTTTTGATTAGCTACACCGATAATTCTTGCCATTTTGCCGAAAACTGGTTGATAGTAAGTGAATATATGCCTTAAAATTGCCGCCTGAATATAAGAACGCAAATTTAAGTTTTGCCCATTAATCAGGTAGTCTGGCAAAAATAAGCGTTCGACAAAAGACTGCCTATTATTCATGGACTCTTAATTTTGGTATATATATGCGTAGTTCTCCTTTTTGGTGGGTTTTTCTGGGCTTTATGGTCCTCATTGACCTCTATTTTTTCCAGGCCCTGAAGATCCTGACCCAATCGGCCAGTCCCCGGGCCCGTCTCCTGATCCATTCCGGGTACTGGCTGGTCTCTGTGGCCGCCATCGTGATGCTGATCCTTCTTCCTTACCTGCATATGGATAAGGCCGCTAAACTGGCCAAAAGCACCATTTTTTCCATGATTGCAGGCTTGTTTTTTGCCAAACTGATCGCTTCCCTGTTTTTCCTGGTGGATGACCTCCGCCGGGGTATATTATGGACCGGTACAAAAATCCTGTCAAAACCAAAGGAAGTGGGCGCCGCCGTTCTCGCAGGAGAAGGTATCACCCGCTCGGCCTTTCTGAGCTGGGCAGGGATGCTGGCTGGCAGCAGCCTGTTCGGAACTCTGGTTTATGGATTTGGCAATAAACACCGTTACCAGGTGAAAAGGGTTAAGCTCAGCTATCCCAATCTCCCCGAAGCTTTCCGCGGAACCAGGATTGTCCATATCTCTGATATCCATTCCGGCAGTTTTACGGATAAAGAAGCTGTCATGAAAGGGGTTCAGAAAATCCAGGCCGAGCGCCCGGATATGATCCTTTTTACCGGCGACCTGGTGAATAATGTGGCGTCGGAGATGGATGACTATATGGATGTGTTCAATCAGCTGAAAGCTCCGATGGGCGTGTATTCCACCCTGGGTAACCATGATTATGGGGATTATGTGCAATGGGACAGCGAGGAGCAAAAGAAGGCCAACCTGGAAAGCTTAAAAAAGGTACATGCAGGAATGGGCTGGAGATTGCTGATGAATGAGCATGTGGTACTGGAGAAAGAAGGGCAGCAAATCGCCCTCCTGGGTATTGAAAACTGGAGTGCAAAAGCCCGTTTCCCTAAATATGGTGATATGGCCAGGGCCCATGCAGGTTCATCTGCCTATCCGTTTAAAATCCTGATGAGTCATGACCCTTCACACTGGCGGGCGGAAGTGATGGAAAAATACCCGGATGTTGACCTGATGCTGGCCGGACATACACATGGTATGCAGTTCGGACTGGAAATACCCGGAATAAAATGGAGCCCGGTACAGTATGTCTATAATGAATGGGCGGGATTATACGAAAAGGATAAACAAAAACTCTATGTGAACCGGGGATTTGGATTTATCGGGTACCCGGGAAGGGTAGGGATATTGCCCGAAATAACCCTGATCGAATTAACCTGATGGCCCGCTTAATGTATTAATTTTTAGCGGAATGCCCTTTTTCCTTTTTTATCTTCGTGGCTGAACCGGGTTAAACTTTTAGTCAAGGTCCCGGTCTTAAAAAAGAATAGGGCCCATTTTCTGTTAAAACAGCCACCCTGCTGCCTGATGATAAAAAACTGGTCAATATGCCTGGCCTTTCTCCTAAGTAGTTTTGCCGGATACACACAGGTATCACCGGCAGATACTGTTTTGATCAAAACAGACAGTTCCATTTTTGCGGTGGATACCAGCCTCGACTACGATGCACTCTTCCGGGATTTTGATGCATTTATGGATTCCCTGCTTACTCCCAGGAGTTATTCCCTGGTCAGTTTATCCGTGGGAAAAGGCTATTACAATTACTCCAGTAAAACGGAGTATTCCATCAGCACCACCCAAAAACTGAATTATTCACCGACGATCGGTTATTTCCATAAAGGGGGGTTGGGTATTGCAGCGACCGGGTATATCGTGCACGATGGCGAGAACCTGAATCTTTACCAGGCCGGTATCACGCCTTCCTTTGATTACCTGCAGAACCGGAGTATTGCCACCGGTATCTCTTATACCCGCTACCTCACCCGTGATTCATTGCCTTTTTATACCACGCCGTTGCAGAATGAACTCTATGGTTATTTTATGTACCGTAAATCCTGGTTCAAGCCATCAGTGGCATTGAGCTATGGCTGGGGCAGCCGCAGTGATTATATGCAGCGGGAGGAACTGATCCAGGACCTGCGCCTGCGGCGGAGAGGATTTACTTATATCAATACACAGGAGACCGTGAGCGATTTTTCCGTACTGGCATCTGTCCGACACGATTTCTACTGGCTGGAAGTATTTGCCAACCGTGATCATATCCGGTTGACCCCGCAACTGGCGTTTACCAGCGGTACCCAGAAATTCGGGTTTAACCAGTCCTCCAGTACCTATGCCACCACGATCCGTACCGGCAGCAATGTGCTCTTTAATACAGACAATGTATACCTCGATGACCAGCTCGATTTTCAGCCACTATCACTGACGATGTACCTGCGTGGTGAATATTCCATTGGTAAATTCTTTGTACAACCCCAACTGGTGCTGGATTATTATTTCCCGGCATCCACCAATAACTTCAATGCCCTCTTCTCTGTCAACGCCGGCTTTTTCTTCTGAGTGTTATTTCTTTTAGAAAACATTCACATTTCCCCTGCAACGCGGCAGTTACATTTTCGTTTTTAGCGCGTACCTATTTACGTTAAATCAAATTTAACAGCGGGCACGGGTGACTGGCACTATACTTGAAAATTTATTACCGGTCTCAAGCCATTCCAAAAAACAATTAAAAAAAATGCGCATGAAAACAAAACTCCTTTCGCTATTCGCCCTCTTACTGTTAACGCAGGCCGCTATGGCCCAGTTTCACTTAGGTGTTAAAGCCGGTACCAACATCACCAAGGTGGATGGTAAATCATTTAAAGATGAATTCCGTTATGGGTATCATCTCGGTGGATTTGCCGAGATCCGGATGGGCAACAAATTCGTGCTGGAGCCTGAAGTATTATGGAACCAGTATGCCACCCGCCTGGACAGCAATTTCAGTAACGTATACCATGGTGTGTTTGATGGCAACAGTAATGTAAAACTGAATTATCTCTCCATCCCGATTTTGGTAAACTACAAACTGATCGGAAAATTCATCTCCCTCCAGGCTGGTCCGCAGTTTGGCGTGCTGATCGATCAGAACAAGACCCTGCTGCAAAATGGCGGCAATGCCTTTAAGCAAGGCGATTTCTCCATGCTGGCCGGTGTGCTGGTGCGGATGGGTCCGGTCAGGATAAATGGCCGTTATGCCATTGGCCTGAATAATATCAGTGATATACCCGATGACAACAAGTGGAAAAGCCAGGGCTTCCAGTTATCCGTAGGACTGGCCCTGTAAGTATGTTCGTATAGCTATGAAGAAGCCTCCCCCCGGGGAGGTTTTTTTATGTGTAAGGGGCTACCGGCCAGTTACATAGTTTGGCAGTTCCGAAATGACAGGCACGATACTTGGCAATACTGAATTCGCAGTTTACTTTTACCCCCCGGGCCTGTCAGGTCCGGGTAAAATGACAGAATGTCTAAAGAAGAATCGGATATGAATATTGAGAATTTTTTGTTGCGTTCAGAAGACGACATGGATTTTTTGCCCATTATTCCCCTGAATGAAGGTGACCAGGAAGACCCGAACGGGGTTGAGATTCCTGCCGAAATAGCCCTTTTACCCCTCCGCAATACCGTATTATTTCCGGGTGTTGTGTTGCCTATTACGGTAGGTCGTGATAAAAGCATCAAAGCGGTGAATGATGCTTACCGCGGTGATAAACTGATCGGCGTGATTGCCCAGAAGGACAGCAATGTGGAAGATCCGGAAGTAAAAGACCTCGAAAAAATCGGTACCGTGGCCCGGATTGTAAAAATGATCAAAATGCCGGACGGAGGCACCACGATCATCATCCAGGGCAAGAGCCGTTTCCTCGTGGAAGCGATTACCGGGGAAGATCCATATTTCAAAGCAAAGATTCAGAAACTGGAAGAAGAAGAGTCGCCGAAAGACGAGGACTTCAATGCCTATGTGGCCAATATCAAGGACCTGGCAGCGGATATCGTGCAATTGTCACCGAATATCCCGACCGAAGCCTCCATCATCCTCCGCAATATTGAAAACCCTTCATTCCTGATCCACTTTGTATCCAGTAACCTGAATACCGATATCAAGGATAAGCAACGGCTGCTTGAACTGAATCATATCAGGGAAAGGGCCGACCTGCTGATGCAGTTGTTGCAAAAGGAACTGCAGTTTGCCGAGCTGAAGAATAAAGTAACCACCAAGACGAGAACCGAACTGGACAAACAGCAACGGGAATACTTTTTACAACAGCAGTTGAAGAGTATCAAGGAAGAACTGGGTGGGGACAGCAATTCGCAGGAGATAAAAGAAATGCAGAAAAAGGCGGAAGCCAAGAAATGGCCGGCCACTGCGAAGGAGATGTTTAAAAAAGGGGTGGAGAAACTGGAACGGATGCACCCGAGCACACCTGATTTTTCGGTGGTCTATAATCACCTCGATCTGATGCTGGATCTTCCCTGGGAAGATTATACGGAAGATCATTATGACCTGAAAAAAGCCAAGCAAACCCTCGATCATGATCATTATGGGATGAACAAGATCAAGGAGCGCATACTCGAATACCTGGCCGTGCTGAAACTGAAGGGAGATATGAAGAGCCCCATCCTTTGTTTTGTAGGTCCTCCCGGTATTGGTAAAACATCTTTGGGAAAAAGCATTGCGAATGCCATCGGGCGTAAATATGTGCGGCTGAGCCTGGGAGGCCTGCATGATGAAAGTGAGATCCGCGGGCACCGGAAGACTTATATCGGGGCGATGCCGGGCCGTATCCTGCAATCGATCCGGAAGATCAAATCCTCCAACCCGGTGATGATCCTGGATGAGATCGATAAAGTGGGCAATGATATGCGCGGCGATCCTTCTTCAGCATTGCTGGAAGTACTCGATCCGGAGCAGAACAATACTTTTTATGACAACTACCTGGAAATGGAGTATGACCTGAGTAAGGTTCTCTTCATTGCCACGGCCAATAACCTGCAGAATATTCAGCCGGCATTGAGAGACCGGCTGGAGATCATCGACCTCAGCGGATATGCGGTGGAAGAAAAGATGGAGATCGCGAAACGACACCTGGTGCCCCGCCAGAAAGAACTGCACGGATTAAAAAACACCAACTTTAAGTTCAGCGATAAAGTACTGGAGAAGATCATCCAGGATTACACCCGGGAAAGCGGGGTTCGTGAACTGGACCGGCAACTGGCTTCCATTATGCGATACCAGGCCAAGGAACTGGCGATGAATGAAAAAGTAAAAGCGGCCCTGACCACAGATGATATTGAGATCATACTGGGAAAACCGAAGTACAGCAATGATCTCTACAAGACCGCGAATATGGCGGGTGTGGCGGTTGGGCTGGCCTGGACCTATGTCGGCGGCGATATTTTATTTATCGAAACCAGTATCAGTGAAGGCAAGGGCGAACTGAAACTGACCGGTAACCTGGGTAATGTGATGAAGGAAAGTGCCAGCACGGCCCTGACCTATCTGCAAAGCAATGCGAAGAAGTATAAACTCGATCCTAAATTTTTTGAGAAAAGGAATATCCATATTCACGTACCAGAAGGAGCCGTGCCCAAGGATGGTCCCAGCGCCGGAGTTACGATGATGACGGCCATCGCTTCGGCGATTACCGGAAAGCGGGTGAAACCCTTCCTGGCTATGACCGGTGAAATCACGCTGCGCGGCCAGGTATTACCAGTGGGAGGGATCAAGGAAAAAGTACTGGCGGCTAAAAGGGCCGGGATGAAAGAGATCATCCTTTGCTGGCAGAATGAAAAAGATGTGCAGGAAATTGATTCCGCCTTTATCAGGGGGATCCGGTTCCATTATGTTAAAAACATGAGCCAGGTACTGGAACTGGCCCTGGAGAATAAATAAATTTTATAAAACAGTCAACCAACCCTGCCCTTCGCTGTTACTATTTCTTGCATGTTGGTTGTTTAAGGTTAATTCCGCTACGCGGAAATGCGAAATCCCCTCTGTTCCCGGAGGGGATTTCTTTTTATATGACTTATTTTCGTTAAACGTGAAGCGATACTGTATCATATTATTATTACTGATCAGTGCCGGAACCCGGGCCCAGGTGCTTGGTGGTCGTTCCGTGTTTAACTTTTTACGGTTATCAAACACTCCGCAATTAACAGCACTGGGCGGGATCAATATTTCGCAGAAATCGGATGACATTGGAATGACATTTAATAATCCGGCCCTCTTCACACCCGCTATGCATACACAGGCCAATGCGGTTTTCAATGATTTTTACGGCGGGATAAAAGTATTTCACCTGTCAATGGGATATCATCATCCGCGGCTGAATACGGACTTCACCGGAGGCATTCATTTTTTTAATTATGGAAGCACCATTGAAACGGATGCGGGTGGAAACGTGCTGGGCAAATTTCACCCGGTGGATTGGGTTTTACAATTGGGGGCATCAAAAACCTACCTGGAGAAATGGCGCTACGGGGCAGCAATAAAATTCATCAGTTCCAATTACGGGCAGTACCGGTCCAATGGTATTGCAACAGATGTTGCTGTCTTATACAGCGATTCGGCCAAACGGTTAACGGTTTCCTTTATGGTGAAGAACCTGGGGGTGCAGCTAAAAAAATATAGCGGTGAAAGAGAGGAGCTTCCCTTTGATATGCAGGCCGGTATTACCCGGCGGCTGGCTAAAGCCCCTTTCAGTTTTTCCTTAACTGCCCAGCGCCTGCATCAGTATGATATCCTGTACAATGACACCGTATTTAATAACGCGAATGGCTACCCGAACGCACCGGCAAAATTTTCAGTGGGTAAATTACTGGATCACCTGGTACTGGGGACCACCATCCATATCCATGAAAAACTGGAAGTTCAGGCCGGGTATAATTTCCTGCGCCGCCGGGAGCTCAATGTGGGAAAAGCCGGGAACGGGCTCAATGGATTTTCGGTGGGGGCGGCTGTATTACTGGGTAAACTCAGTATCCGGTATGCACGGGCCTATTATCAGTCTGCTGCCGCTTATAACCAGATCGGTTTAAATCTGCCATTGAATCAGTATTTCAATCTGGGAAAATCCGGGGAGAAAAATGGCTGGTGATCAGCTGATCAGTTTATAGATTTCAAAAGCTTCGGCGAATTCAGTATTGCATTGCACGCCTCTTACTTTGGCCAGGGAACGGATAAAATCTTCCTGCATATAACTGCGCGATGCCTGTGACTGGTATTCTTTCAGCGCGGCGGTTTTCCGGCCCAGTTCAGCTTCGGAAAGCTGCAGGAAGAAGTTGGTCCTGAAACTGTAATTATTCCAGGGCAGTTCATAACCCGCGAATGTGGTATTCTTAAATGCCCGCATCCCTTCCTGGTGAATCACCTGGTGGTCCTGGTGTACATCTGAAGCGGCTGGTAACAGTACCATATCCGGGTTGATCTTTTTATTCAGTTGCAGTAATTCTTCCAGTATCTGCTGGCGGAACTGCGGGAGTTCCCTTACTTCATAATTAAACAACAGCAGGTGGTCAGGTTTTATGCCTAAAACAGCTGTTGCCTTTTTACATTCATGGGCCAGGGTATCTGCCGGTAAATGCGCGGGTAATGATTTCGCACAAAGACAAAAAGCCACATACCAGACTTCACGGCCTTCCGCGCAGAATTTAGCAATTGTACCGCCACAGCCCAGTTCCCCGTCATCGGTGTGCGGGGCGAGTACAAGTATTTTACGGGGATTCAGCATAGGACAAAAATAACGATTACAGGGGAATCACCGGCTTTAAGGCTGGAATCAGTGGTGGTAAGCAGATTTTTCGTTCAGCACGAAACTGCTGTCCTTTAATACCGGCAGCTGCTGATTGAACTGGTCATTCAAAAGTACCCGGAGCAGGTTCACATTGCTCATGCCGTTGTACAAGGAATGGTAATTTCCATCCGGGTAAAAGACGGCCTGCAGGCAGGAAAACTGAAGGGGGGTGAATTCGGGTTTATTAAATTCACGGTATCCATGATCGCCGATCAGCAGGATGACAGGCGGTTTAGCTGACTTTTGCCGGATATTGCTGATTAAAGATAACAGTTGATTGTTGGTGTATTTGAGATAACCTATAAAAAGGGAAGTATCCCTGACATCTTTCCACCTGAATTCACTTGTTTCGAAGCCGCTGCTATCCCTGAGATAAGGATAATGAGGCATGATCAGGTGTGTATATACAAAACGCGGGCCCTGGCTTCTATCCGCAGCTGCTGCAATCGTTTTTGAAGGCATTTCCTCGTTGCCATCTATGACGGATGAGTGGAAATAACGGATCAGTTTTTTATAGTGATATATATGTGCCAGCTGGAACACCAGGTCCTTTAAAAATCGGCCGGTAAATGTCTGCCGGGTGATAATAGTGGTACTGGTTGGGAGGAATCCCGGGTTAAGCGCGGCATCCGTACCGTTTAAAGGAAAGATCGAATGATTGATGATCTGGTATCCGTTCTTTTTCAGGTAACTGGTAAAAATGCTGTTGTTGACCAGCTCAAGGCACCGGTTCACTTCTTTGATATCCGCCCCGTTTGTCCTGGTATTCCGGAGATAGGAAAGATTCAGCATGGATGCCAGTGAATGGGTGGTGTGATTATAATTACTGGTAGCGGTTTCATTGACATAAAATCCGGCTCTTCGTAAACTGTCTGTGAAGCGGTCATTATTATACCGGAAATAGGTTTGAAATGCCTGTTGACCGGGATAACCATCTGCCACAATCAGGTATATATCCGGTTTTGCCTGTCCGGGAGGTGTCAGGACACTGGTTTCCGTTACTGAAGGGTAGTTGTTTTTTTTGCTGCTGTAAAATATGACCAGGTCAGAAAAAATCAGAAGGATAAAAAGGGTATTCAGGTAAAGGAAAATCCGTCCAGACCCGGTGTTGATTTTCTTCAGCCGCCAGGCAGTTATAAGAAACAGTATCGCTACGACCGCCAGGATAAAACGGTAACGGCTGAAAAAAAAGCCATGAAAATGGGTTTGCATCAGGTCATAAAAAGCGCCGAAAAAAAACTGAAATGACATGAGGGCGAAACTCATCAATATTGATTTGTGCCAGTTCCGGAAATACAGATTGAGGCAGATGGCTATTAACCAGCCAGCCATCACATATTTTACCCAGAGTATAAAAGCCGGGATGGCAGAAATCACCTCCGGGTTTTCCGTGGCGACGTGCAGGATGAAAAATGCAGGCAATAAGAAAAGCAACCAGTGGCCGGACCGGGCAATATGAATGATTTTTTTCATCAGTCAACAATTAAACTGGTGGAGTCTTTTGATACAGGCAGCTGCTGGTCAAACAGGGTATTGAAAAGGGCACTGAACTGGTTAATACTGCTCATGCCGGTATAAAATTTACTGTAGCTGCCACCGGGAATGAGTACCGCGTTTAGGTTATTAAAATAATACTCCGGGTTTACCGGCGCCGGGTATTCACGGAAACCATGATCACTCATCAGGATAATGACCGGGGGACGTACCGCGTTCTTCCGGATATAATCCAACAGCTCCAGCAACTTCCGGTTGGAATAATACAGGTAACTGAGAAAGGATCTTTTATTGTGGTGGTTGTTGTCGTCAAGCAGTGAATAGGAGACAGCCTGTCCGCTGCTGTCAAAATAATACGGGTAATGCGGCATGACAAGATGCGTATAGACAAATTTCGGCCTGTCGGATTTTTCGGTTACCTGTTTCTGTGTTTCCGCTGTCAGCAGGTTATTGTTTTCCAGGTCCCGCATTCGTACAAAGCGGATAAACCGCTCCAGCCGCAGGGTGGTTACCAGGTGATACCCGATTTCTTTTTCTAACCGCACGGTTAATGTCTGCGCGGTGATCAGTGTGGTCCGGTTGGGAAGGAATGTCGGTTTGGCCAAGGAAGGCTGCCCGCTGAAGTTGAAAATGGAATAATTATACAATGAATAACCATATGCCGTTAATAAACGGAACGTCAGGCTGTTTTTAATCGTGTTAAAACAAATTGCCAGGTCTTCTTTATTGCTGTTAATGCCATGAATGCCGTTCAGGAATTTCATGTCCAGCATGGAAGAAATAGAGAAAGGCGTGAAATTATAATTGCTGAGACTGCTGTCCACCACATGAAACCCCCGGCCACGTAATGAATCCAGGAACGGGGTATTGTCCATATTAAAATTGTCTTTCAGGCTTTTCAACCCGGGGTAACCGTCAGCCACTATTAAATAGATATCCGGCTTAGGGCAGCTTTCACAGACCCGGATACTGCCTGAATACGTTTCCGTGACAGCAGGCCGGCTGACCATTTTATAACTGAGGGTAACTGCATCAACCAGGATCAGCAACAGGAATAAACTGGTCAGGTAAACCTTGAGTTTACTAAACGTTCCCTGGCTCCGTTTTAACAGGATCAGCGCTGTGGTAATGAATACAAAAAGAAGAGGCAGGATGATGGTATAGCGACTGATGACGGATCCCGGGAATTGCGCTCTCAGGAAATCAATAAAGGGTCCGGAAAAAAACTGCACAGACAGTAGGCCGGTTGTATATAAATGCGCTTTGAACGGATTCCTTAATACCAGCCAGCTCAGTCCGTATAATACCAGCCCGGCTGCCAGGTAAACCAGCAACAATAAACCCGCGTCCCTTGCTGAGATGATCGGATAGTTCTCTGTATACCCATGAAAGACAAAAAAGAAGGACAAGAGGTGAAGGAAGAATGCCTTGCCGGATTTTATATATTGAAAGAACCCGTTCATTTTACTAGCAGTTGGTAAAGGATACGTTCAGATCCGGGCAGGGTTTCCTTTTTTTCGATGGTAAAGTAAAGGCCAAAAGCTTTTTCAAATCCATCTTCATCATAGCTGGTGTATATATCCGGCTTGCTGGCCAGTAACAATTTTACTTTCTCATCGGATTTGGGTACGAATTCGATAATCAGCTGCTTACAGGAAACAGCCATGATGGAAGCCACCCGTTTAAGCGGGATATTTTTTCCTATACAGAGATGATGGATAAAAGCCAGGCAAAGACCAAGATCCCGCCGGCCTGTTCTTTCCAGGAATGAAGTACGTTCTTTATTTTCCAATCCAACCGCGGGAGAAGGATGGGTGAAGTCAATGATCAGCGGGATCAGGGTGTTTATTTTCTCCTGCCTGATCCTTTTATATAATTTATTGATGGCAACCGGGTCGGCATCTGCAGCAATGGTAAATACACCATTGGCAGCCAGGGGTATTGAAAAACTGCCCTCATTAGCGCCGAAATCGATGGCGGTTTTGATATCCGTTAATTGGGTGCACCAAGTACGGATGAGTTGTTGTTTCTGTTCAAGGTAATCATTACGCTGTCCTGCTTCTGTATAATAGTCTCCCCAGGTGGTTCCTTTGTCCTCCAGTTTCAGCGAACGGATCAGCATATCGAGACTGCTCAGTAGTTGCAACTGTTTTTGTTTGGGGACCACGGCTTTTTTATCCCCTTCACCCGCAGGCCGGGCTGCTATTTTTGCATGCAGGTGGATATGCATCCAGGCGAGCATGGAGAAACGGCTTTTTAAGGGGAGGAGGGAACGGGTCAGTTGCAGGGGAATCCCCTCCGGCCAGGCCAGTTGAAGCTGGTGCAGGGAGGTTTTCTTATAGTGCATCAGCAGAAGCGGCGCGAGAAAGCATTCGCAGAACTGACGATACGCAATCCAGGGCCGTCCATCCGAATAGGGTTCAAAGGAAAGAGTATCAATAAATATCAGGGCCCCGTTCTGCCATTGAATATTATAGGGTGTGGCATCTTTCAGCATCATCCCGTGGCCTAATGCTGTTCGGGCAATGTCCAGGGTGAGCAAAGCGGCATCCTGCAGCATGGAGAATGACCATTCCCAGGGATAGGAAATAAAAGGAATGGGTTCTGGTTTTATGATTTTATATGCGGCAGTTCCCTGGTAACCGTCCGGCATTTCCTGGTGGGACAGTAACTGATTTTTTTTAGTCAGTGTTTCGTAAAGCCCGCTGTTCATCAGTCCATCATAGGAAGCCTGGCCGCTGGTGGTAACCAGCCGGTAGATCTCCTGACCCTGCTGAAAGACAAATCCCGCAGGGTCCCTGAACGAAGAAGGTAGTGCCGCGGGACTTTCATTCATCCTTCTGCTTTTTGGGCGAACGTTTGAATAAGGAAAGAAGATACATTTTTATATTCTTGAAAAACATAACCACTCCCAGTAAGGCACCGATAATGACCTGTACCAGGTAACTGCCACTGCCCGGATCAATATAGATCAGTGTTGCTATCACAGGTAATTCAGGTTTGTTTTTGGTGACAGGCTCAGGAGGGTTTCATACATCAGCTTAATGGTATGCTCGATATCATCCCGGTGCAGCATTTCCACCGTAGTGTGCATATAGCGCAGGGGGATAGAGATCAATACAGAAGGACAACCATCATTGGAATAAGCAAATGAATCGGTATCAGTACCGGTGCTGCGGCTGAGAGCCCGCCACTGTACCGGGATTTTTTTATCTGCCGCCACTTTCTCTACGTGGGACAGGAGTTTATTGTGTACGGCCGGTGCATAGGCCAGGGAAGGGCCTTTGCCCGTGCTGACATCCCCTTCAATATTCTTATTGATCATCGGGGTGGTGGTGTCATGGGTTACATCGGTCACAATCGCGATATTGGGCCGGATCCGGCGGGAGATCATTTCCGCACCACGTAAACCGATTTCTTCCTGCACGGCATTCACGATATATAATCCAAAAGGAAGTTTCTTTTTATTTTCTTTCAGCAGGCGGGCCACTTCGGCAATCATGAATCCGCCTACGCGGTTATCAAAAGCACGGCCGATATAATTGCCATTGGCCAGCTCATCAAATCCATCCTGGTAGGTTACCACGGCGCCGATATGGATACCCAGTGCCTCCACTTCTTTTTTGTTACGGGCACCGCAGTCGAGCCATAAATTATCGGTACGGGGATTTGTTTCTTTCTGGTCAGGGTTGAGCCGGGTATGAATGGCCGGCCAGCCGAATACCGCTTTTACCGGTCCTTTTTTACCATGAATGAGGACCCTGGATGCCGGGGCGGTCTGGTGGTCCACCCCACCATTTCTTTTCAGGTAGATCAGGCCATCTGCTGTTACATAATTCACAAACCAGCTGATCTCATCGGCATGGGCTTCGATCACGATCTTGAAGGGATGTTCGGGATTGATCACGCCTACCGCGGTGCCATAGGGATCCACATATTGGGTATCCACATAGGGCTTCAGGTATTCGAGCCATAGTTTCTGTCCCCAGGTCTCAAATCCAACTGGAGAGGCATTATTGATATAGTTTTTGAAAAAAGTAAAGGCGTTGTCAGTAATGATCGATTTCTTAGCTTTTGCAGATTTTGCCATAGTCATTTATTAATCAGGTTCAAAAATAATTAAATACGGGTGAATAAAGTCAGCAGGGAGGAAATGGCCATTAATCCGTCCAGGACAAAATAGTAGAGCATATCATCGAAATCCCGGGTGGCTTTCCGGTATAATGCAGTTACGATAAAACCGGGTAAGAGCAATACCAGGATATCCGTGATGCCGGTACTGTAATTAACCAGCAGGAGCGTTGATCCTGTAAAAAGGGCAAAGGAGAACAGGAACAGGTTCCGTATACTGGCAGGTTCCAGGTAGGTGATCAGGCTCCGGATGCCGGCTGCTTTATCATCATTCCGGTCGCGGAAGTCAAACAGGATACAGATCATATACACCAGGAAATACCGGCTGATGGAGAATAGGCTATGCTCGGCTGACCAGGGATGTCCGACCAGGATAAAGGGTAATACGGTAGTTACATAGGTCCAAACTGCAGCGAGAAAGATGGTCTTGCCCAGGGCCAGTTTGCGCAGCATCCGCAGATGCGGGTTAGGAATTTTCGGTGCAGAATAGAGGAATGTGGCCAGGATAGCTATTGCAATCCAGAACCAGTCATGGATATAAGGACTGAAAAAATATAAACTGCCGGCCAGCCCGGTAAAAAAGAACAGGAGATGAAATTTGCGGTACCTGCTCAGCCAATGAAGCCGGGCTGTTTCAATACTGGAATGGCTGGTAAAATACCAGTGAAAACTATAACTGCAGAGCGTGGAGAAAAAAACAAAAGCCGCAAAATGAAGGTCAGCACCCTGTGGCGTAAAGAGGATTCCGGTCTGTATCGTCATGATAGCGGCACAGGCGGCAATAAACAGGTTACTGTAAATAAAAAAGGACCAGCAGGATTTTAGTGCTTTCAATAATCAGATCAGGGTTTTTTAAGCCTGATTTTATCAGATTCTGCGTAATTGCTCCGGTGACTGGCTTTGTCAATCAGTACCAGTCCGAAACTGGCCGTTGTATCTCTTAATGAAACACCGGGGAGGGGCCTGAGGTCGGGGTTATTATTGGTATTGTATTCAAAAGTCACATTCATATCCGCTTCCCTCAGCTTAGCCGGGACATTCATTATCGAAACGGGATAACGAAAAGTATCATTCTTTACCACGGTATTGCCATTGTACCATTTATACACCACATAAACAGAATCAAGGTCTCCTTCATCATCCGTAAATTTTGATTTCAGGGTAAGCACATCGCCGCTATTTACTGTACCGGGGGATATTGACTTTATCGTCACCTTTGGTTCGGTAGTAAACTTATCTTTGTTGCAGGCAATCACCACGACGGTCAGCACCAGTATCAGCAAAAGACTGTTTTTCATGCGCTTTATTTAGGTTAAAACAAATTTACCATTTTTAGCTACATCATGCAGGAGATGTTTGGACAAGGGAATCATAAAATTTTCGGTACCGGGGACAGCGGATTTGAAGCCCTGGCCCTGGACATCTTTCAGTTTCAGCTCAAGAATAATGCCGTTTACCAAGCGTATGTAAACGCCCTTGGGACTGATCCGTCCCGGGTCAGCAGTATTGACCGGATTCCCTATCTACCGGTCCGGTTTTTTAAGTCAAAAGAGGTGAAAACCGGTGAATTTGAACCCGAAGTCATCTTTGAAAGCAGTGGCACCACGGGGATGGTCAGCAGCCGCCACCAGGTAAAAGACCTCAGCCTGTACCGGGAAAGTTTTACCCGAGGCTTTGAATTATTTTACGGACCGGCTTCTGCTTATTGTATTATCGGTCTCCTGCCATCCTACCTGGAAAGGGATAATTCCTCCCTGGTGCTGATGGTGGATGAACTGATCCGCCGGAGTAACCAGCCGGAGAGTGGATTTTACCTGGATGATTTTAATAAACTGGCGGGAGTTTTACGGGACCTGGAAGCCAGGCAACAACCAACCTTGCTGATCGGGGTGAGTTTTGCCCTGCTCGATTTTGCGGAGCAATATAAAATGCCGCTGAAGCATACAATCCTGATGGAGACCGGGGGTATGAAAGGGAGGAGAAAGGAACTGATCCGTCCCGAACTGCATGCCATACTTCGTGAAGCGTTTTCAGTACCGGCGGTACATTCCGAGTATGGCATGACTGAATTATTATCCCAGGCCTATTCAAAAGGGGAGGGGATTTATCATTGTCCGCCCTGGATGAAAGTGCTGGTAAGGGATGATGAAGATCCGCTTCATGTTATGCAAACCGGTGCCGGTGTGGTGAATATTATTGACCTGGCCAATATTCATTCCTGTTCGTTTATTGCCACCGATGATGCGGGAAGAGTGCATGCAGATGGGTCATTCGAAATCCTGGGGAGGGTGGATGGGAGTGATATGCGGGGGTGTAGTTTGTTAGTCGTTAGTCAATAGTCGTCAGGCAATAGTCATTAGTTGGTAATCTGTATATCATTTGTTGATATTGCTTCAATAGATAAACATAAACACCGGGCCTTGAATTTTGAGTTTGAGTTTTATTTGGCATCTTGGTGTCTTGTTTCTTGAACTTTATTTTCGGGAGGGATTACTTCGTGATCCTTTGGAGTTGGTCTTACCCAAATCCCCTGGCCCTGCTATCGCAGGTCCTCCGGGGTTTTTTATTGTTCCAAACTGGCAAGCGGCTTTGTGAGTAGACTGGATTACTTCGTGATCCATTGGAGTTGGTCTTACTCAAATCCCCTGGCCCTGCTATCGCAGGTCCTCCGGGGTTTTTTATTGTTCCAAACTGGCAAGCGGCTTTGTGAGTAGACTGGATTACTTCGTGATCCATTGGAGTTGGTCTTACTCAAATCCCCTGGCCCTGCTATCGCAGGTCCTCCGGGGTTTTTTATTGTTCCAAAC
>CAZFLL010000024.1:0-34931 GCA_964519865.1 uncultured Chitinophaga sp.
TATCAATTTGTGGAGGCTTTATAAACTGTTTAACGGGTAAAATAAGTCTTCCTATATTGATACGTTCATTGACAGGTCGGTTAATTCATACCGGTTTGTAGAGGATGTTCGGTTTGCTCTTGAAAAGAAAGAGACTAACTGGTTTCTTGCATAATTATTTGGGCTGGAAAGTGATTTCTAGCCCAAATTTACTTTTTAACTTTAGTAAAACTTAGTGTATGGTAAACGTTGACATAATTTTTGAACATAAGATTGACCATAAAAGAGTAATTATTGAACATACAAATGAAACCTTACAGAAAGTAGGGATAATAGAAGAGGATATCATTGCTTGGGGTGTTTATCTCGCTTATGGTTTAGTTTTAAATAATTCCAAATACAAGCAATCAGAAGATTTAGATGTTCAGATTTCAATCAATAGGCGCAAACTTCATTTTGTCTTCAAAACAACAAATGATGATCAAGTAAGTTTATTTAAAATTGGAGAGCAACATTATTCTTTGTTCGACAAGGAATCAGGCCAATATTTTACAAAATGTAGGGCTCAAATTACAAATATGTTGAAGTATACTGATTCTATATCTTTTATAGATTTTGAGCGGTTTTCAAAACGAAGCCCTGAAATATCAACTCCTATGGGTGGAGCGGTCAAAAAGAAATGAAATATTAAGTTTGGAAAAAATCACCCACTTCAACTTCTAAAGCTACAGCTAGCTTTACAATAGTATAAAACTCAATATTCTTAAGCCCATTTTCAATACGACTGATCTCAGTACGGCTTATGCCTGATTCTAATTCTAGGTCAAGTTGGGTTAGCCCTTTATTTTGCCTGATAGCCTTTAACCTCTTCCCAAAGGCTTTTATCTCTGATTTGTAGCGTTTTTCCATTGTGTTTCAACGGAAAAGGTCAAAGAAATTCGAATCTTAAAAAGTGTGTTATAACTCACATATTGAAAATTTCTATAACTTTAAAATAAAACACCGACAAAATGAAAATTCCCCTTTTATCATCAATTCTGCTGCTTTCATTAAGTACAATTACATTTCTGTCATGTAATTCAGAAGACAACAAATCAAAAAAGGCTCCAGAAGATGTATGCAATATTTATGACTTACATTATGGTATACTACAAGAACTAGTAAACGCAATAAATTATCATGAAACATATGAATACCACTCTTATAGTGTATGGGATGGAACTACAATTGAAGAAATAAAAACAAGAATATCAAAACTTAATAGTTTAAACTGTAATTCAAAAAAGAGCCTTGACTTTGCAAACAATCAGATTATGAAAATTCAAGAATTCCTCACTAAGAAAAAACAAAGCCAAGAAGACGAGGAGCTTAACGGTGATGATCTATTCATGAGTGGCGTTCAAATAAGTTCCTCCAAAACACTTTTTGATGAAAACATGAACCCTTATGTTGAATTAACAGTAACAAATAATACCAAAAAAACGATTAGTGCATTGCGATTTTTGATAAACTACTGCCCAAGAAATGAAGAAAACCCGGTGTGTTACACTTTTGTATTAAGCAAAGGAAATATTTCACCGTTTTCTTCAAAAAATTTAAGTTTTACACTACCTAGTACAATACAAAAGGCAACTGATAACCCAGTTATTGAATTATTTGAAATACTAAGAAACGATGGCACTAAAGTAAAGACCGCAGATGGCCTTAGATTCTCAATAAACTAAAAGTGTTTATACATAATACCAGTATAGGATCTTAAGTAAATTATGATTCAAGTTTAAATACTCAGAAACTTAAACTTTATGAAAACATTGCTTTCAGCGATTTCTATAATATATTCAATTCTTGTACTCCTCTATTATTTAACTATGTTCGACTACCAACATCGAGAGTTTAAATGGTATGACTCAATAATATGTATTTTCGGTATTGGTGTATTAATTGTGGCAACGAATAGAAAAGCTGAGGACAAGAAAGGTGATTAGAATATCAAACATGGAATTATTGAAAATCTTTGAATCACCGATGAAAAACAGCCATTTAAGTAGAATAATCTTTTTGAAATTTAGGGATTTAGGTCATTTTCTGGAGTCTTGGTTATTTTAGTTTTAAAACCAGCCTTTGCTAAATCAAATCTGTTGCCAAAGAATCCCCAATGTGGCATTTTTACTATCAATTTCAAGGATTTTGATTTTCTTATATCGTTAATGATTTTACTCTTATCCTTAATAATTAAATCACTAAGACCAACTTTTGAAAAACAAACTTCACTATATTCTATTTTATAATGTTTTCTTATGTTATAAGGCTTTGGCAATAAAATTCTAAGAGGAGAAGAAAATCTTATACCCTGTAATGGGAAATAATCTCCCCAGCTAGCTACTATCATTTCATTTAAAACGGTTTCAAACTCCATCTCATTGTTTGAAAATACAGTTATCAAATTTATTTGTTTTTCGATGTGGTCAAAATCTTGGGAAAAAACAGATATATTTATTGGCATCGCAGATATATAATTTTTAACTTTACTATATCTTGTTGTGTAATTTTCTATAGATAAAACATCATCGCCCATTCTTTTTTGTTTTTGTATTGGAACTGGCTCTGCTCTTAAATCAATACTGAATAATGCACTTTCGCCAATTCTTAATTTATCAAGTTTATAAGTTATTTGGACAATATCTCCAATTTCCTTATACTCAATATTAGGAGGTACGCTCGTTTCATCTATTCCGTGTATATTAATTTTTGATTTATTTATTGTAAAAATGGTGTTTGGCATTTTAAATATTATTGGAAAATCAACACGCACTACAATATCAGTCCTTACTAATCGTGTATCATTACGTAATGAGATTGGCATATACACAATAGGATGTTCATTCGTTGTTTTATCAAAAGCATAAAATATATTTATTTTTTCCATTTTCTTAACCCTAAAGCGAAATCTATGATTATCGTATTTACCAATAATTAGCTTGATTTTTGATTTAAAATAAATTGGACGAATAAAGTAAATGTATATAGAAACTAAAAAAGCAAGTATGCTTAAAATTGCAGTCAAAAACTTTAGCTGATACTCGGTCATCACAGTATATTTATTTCTAATATATAATTTAATTCTGAGAAATAGGAAACAAATAAATCCTTTAATAAATAGCTTTGTTATGGTAAAATTCCAGCATAGGTTTTGGTTAGTAACAGGAATTCCTAAAATGTGATTTTTAGTAATTTGAGGGCATAAATTAATGCGTACTAAACGTATTTCAAGGTAATCCTTTTGGAATCGTTGTTTAACTTAGGTGAAGAATCAAGGAAAAGCTAACAAAATCGCTAACAAAATAACCTGTTTTTCAGTTATATTAGCAATATATAGGTTCTTTAAAACGCTGCAACTAAAGGAGAACGGGGTAGCTCAGCTGGTTAGAGCATCGGATTCATAACCCGAAGGTCGGCAGTTCAAGTCTGCTCTCCGGTACATTTAAAGGTCTCTTTGCTGAGGCCTTTTTTTGTTGGGGGAAGTATCGGATTCATATCCGCCGCGGCGGACGGCCCTTCAAGTCTGCATTGAGTACCTGGCTTGAACGCATCAATACAATTTTATAAGCCCTTCGGACTGTTTGTTTTCTGACTTAATCCTGGTTCTGGACTTGTATTATACTTATTACGGAATTTTATAAAACAGGTATTAAAAGTTGCAATGATTGAGTAAAGAACAAAGCTCAATTTTGTAGTATGAAAAAGGACAACACACCCGGTCCTCCGCCGGGGGATGCTGGTAAAATAGCGACTGAACTGGAAAAATCAATGGCCCACATAATTGTGGAGATTATTGAATATGTCCCGAATTCAGTAGTGACCAAGACTATCCTGAAAAAATCAACGGGGAATATCAGTGTCTTGTCTTTTGATACAGGCGAAGGGTTGACAGAAAAAACATCTCCATTTGATACATTCGCCCAGATCATTGAAGGTAAGGCGGAAATGGTCATTGATAAGGTACCACACAAACTGGAAACCGGCCAGGGGATCATCATTCCCGCTCATACCTCTAATTTAATCAAGCCCAATGGAAGGTTTAAAATGATCATCACTGTTATTAAAAGCGGGTACGAAAGCTAAGCCGGCTTTTTACAGTCAATCAGCTAAAAACCTGCCTATGTTTTTCAATTCAGCAAATCCCAATGTATTGTCTGGCTGTTACACCACGGCTGAATTATATATGATCAAACAAGCATCTGACCTGTGTAATAACGCATTCATCTCCGTTAACCGGAATTGGGTGGTGACCTACTGGAACAAAGGAGCCGAACGGATGTTTAAAACAAAGGCGGAAGAAGTGATCGGGAAAAATGTATGGGATAAATTTTACACGATTATCCCCGTGGAATTTTATGGTTTTTATGACAGAGTATTCCTGGTTGGGGCGTCCTACCAGTTTAGTTATTTCTGGGCGGAAATAAATGCCTGGATTGAGATCTGCACTTTTTCTGAGCAGGATGGTTTTTCCGTATCCATGCAAACCCATTTTACCCCCGGTGAAGAAGAAGCTTTCAATCAATCCCGTTTCCTTTACCCGATTTACCGGTTTATAACTGAAAGCAAACAGGAATGTCTCTGGAACTGGAAGATCGATTCCGGTGAACGGTTCTGGATCGACGGTGGGCTGAAAAAACTCTTTGGGTATAATATTGAAAATACTTTTTTACCACATGCGTTCTGGGAAAACAGGATACACCCCGATGACCTGGAAATGGTCAAAACAAACATTGAACTTTTTGTACAAAGTGATCAACACGACTGGACGCTGCATTACCGTTTCCGTAAAGCGGATGGTAAATATATAGCCATTTATGAGACCGGCCTGAAATTCTATAACCAGGAGAACAAAACGGAGGAAGTGATCGGGGCCATGTATGAGGAAGGGCCTCATTTACATGTCGGGGAGAAGGACAATGGTCTGCGAACCCAACGCCAGAAAGAAATAGCGGGTGCCATTCTTACTGCCCAGGAAACAGAGCGGTATGAAATCGGGTATAAACTGAATGAGGACCTGAGCCAGATACTGGCCATTGCCAAAGTCTATATACAGCTTTCTTCATCTTCCCCGGTATCCGGAACTGTATACCTGCAGAAAGCCAATTCCCTGATCGACCTGGTGATTAACGGTATCCGTAACATTACTGAAGAAATCCTGTTGCCCAGCAGTAACCTGATGGGGCTGTTTCAAAACCTGGAACATCTCTGTAAGAACAGCCATTCACTGAATAACCTGACAACACGCTTTACCCATTCTGGTATAAAACAGGAAGAACTGGATGAAGCCTTTCAATATGCTATTTTCAGGATCATACAGGAACAAATACGGTTAATAGCCGCATTCAAGACCGGAGGTAAAGTACATATTGACCTTCGCAGGAAAGGAAAGAAGATCATTTTGCTGATTACAGATGACCGTCAGCAGATCGATTTTGAAGTGGAAAAAAGAAAAGGGGCGTATACCAATATACAAAGCCGGGCCGATATTTTTAACGGGGTTGCCTCATTCTATCCGGGAAATGAGAATAACTGTATACTGGAAGTGATATTCCCGGTTCCAAAGGGTAGAAACACAGAAGTGGTTCAGTCTTCGTAACCACTCTTGATCACCGTGGAAATAATTTTGAATTTTTCCTTAGCGGTGAAAGCGTGTTGTGCGTGCGCCGGGATGATAATGCCATTACCCAGCCTGAGATGGTGTACTTCTTTGTTGATGGTAAGTTCGGCCACACCATCAATGATCTGGATGAAGTTGTCAAAAGGGGAAATCTTATCGCTCAGTTCTTCGCCGGTATCAAAAGACATGGCAGTAACATTGCCGGTTGATTTTTTCAGAATGGTTTTGCTGACAACGGCATTGTTCACATATTCGATAATCTCCACCACGATATGCGGAATCGCTTTCGCTAATTCACCACCATTTGCGGAGCCGGAATGATTCAGATGCATACTCGGAGAGATAAGTAATTAAAAAGAAAATATCGTACAAGTTAACGATTATTTAAGAGATAGGGAAATAAATGTTTTACTGATAAATCAAAAGGTTTATACTGAACTGTCATATATAAGCTTAAATAAGCAAAGTAGCCTGGAACAGGTATCCCCTGGATTGGTGTTATGTAGTATAAGCCGGGCAATAGTCCTTCGGATTTTTTTATCACATAGGTCTTTGTAACAGAGCTATTGGGTAGTAACATACAGGAAAATAAAGTATGAAAGCAGGTAGTCACAGGAAGGGGACATAGAAACCTGCGGTTTACACATAGGGGTTTCCTGCGTTGAACCTACTGTGGAATCGTAATTTTTACTGAAAGTCTGCCAACTGGTTGGTTTATCCAAACAGGAACTGTACATCTTCCTCAGATAGTGCCTTTACAAAACCTTCTTCCTCTGGTATCAGTTCCTTTGACAGGTTTTTCTTCCGGTCCTGCAATTGCATGATTTTTTCTTCAATGGTATCCCGGCAGATCATTTTATAGGCAAAAACACTTTTCTGCTGACCGATCCGGTGTGTCCGGTCAATGGCCTGCTGCTCCACGGCATGATTCCACCAGGGATCAAACAGGAATACATAGTCGGCCGCTGTCAGGTTGAGCCCGGCATTTCCCGCTTTTAAACTCAAAAGAAAGATCCTGTTTTCCTGCCCCTCCTGGTTAAAAGTCTGTACCAGCCGGTCCCTTTCTTTGGGGGGCGTGGCCCCGGTCAGCATAAAGTGTGACAACCCGCGTTTATTCATTTCCGTGGACAGGATATCCAGCATTGTAGTGAATTGGGAAAAGACCAGCACTTTATGGTCTGACAGGTTGTTCTCCAGTTCGTCAAGGAGTGTATTCAATTTTACGGAAGGGATATTACTATCCCTGTAATCATCCAGTAATTCCGGGGAATTACAGAGTTGTCTCAGCTTTAATATGCCTTCCAGTACCTGTAATTTGCTTTTTTGCAACCCCTGTTTTTTAATAATATCGCTGAGGGTTCCTTTTACTGAATCTTTAATATCATTGTAAACAGCCATCTGTTCCTGGTCCATCTCACACCAGAGCGTGATTTCTGTTTTTGGAGGCAGGTCACGGGCCACCTGTTCTTTGGTCCGCCTTAAAATAAAAGGCGCCGTCAGTTTTTTCAGGACCTGCATTTTCTTTTCATCCCGTTGGAGGTCTATCGGATCGGCATACTCCCGTTTAAAGAACTCGCGCGAACCAAACATGCCGGGTAAAACAAAATGCAGCTGACTGAACAGGTCCGTGGTATTATTCATGACCGGCGTGCCGCTGAGCACCACCCGTTTTTCCGCATTCAGCTGATGTACCAGCCGGGTGATCTGTGAAGCAGGGTTTTTGATGGTATGACTTTCATCCAGTACCACTGCGTTGAAATGTTGTGTAAGTATAAATTCCTCATCTGACCGGATGGTGCCATACGTGCTGATGATGATCTGTACCCCATCCTGTTCAAAGACGGATTCTTCCCGGCTGCTGCCATGATACACCACGGTTTTTAAACCAGGGGCAAAATGGCTGATTTCGTTCTGCCAGTTATAGATCAGGGAGGCCGGGCAGATGATCAGGATATTGCCGGTCTCTTTTGTTTCGGCTATATGTGCCATATAGCAAATGGTCTGCAGGGTTTTTCCCAGTCCCATATCGTCTGCCAGGAAAATACCTGCTTCTGCCTCATCCAGCAGGCGCATCCATTCATAACCTTTCAGCTGGTACGGACGCAGGTCGGCCCGGATAATGGCCGGAATATCATAAAGCCGGCTTTCTTCCTGTTGCCAGAGCATCCATTTCTTTTTCCAGTTGGCGGGCAAAAAAGTCATCGTTTGTCCGGTCGCCTGTTCCCCGTTATCCAGTGCAATAAACACCCACCGGGGTACCCTGATCTGTTTATTTTCAATCCGGGCATGCTTGATAATGATGCTGTATTTTTTCTGCCAGGTTTCATCCAGCAGGGTAATGGATCCGTCTTTTAATAACAAAGCCTGCTCACCCGTGCGTAGAATCTTTTGCAGCTCTTTATTGCTGATCAGTTCTTTCCCGACTTTCAGGGTAAAGTTTATCAGCACCCATCCTTTTTCCTCACCGACGACTTCCATACATGTAACAGGTAATGCTGTATTATAACGGAAATGTTTCAGCATATCCATGCCGAGCACCTGTATATCGTGATCGAGTAAATGGCGGAATGCTTTAAGGAACCAGTGGTTTTTCGCCGCGTTGGCAAAACTCAGGTAATAATAGCCATTCGGCTGATTGGCAAAACTACCATGTCGCTGTTCAATTTCCCCACGGATGGTTTTTTCTGCTTCCTTGTCCCGTATGATCTTTATTTCTTTTCCCTCCCGGGTAATGGTGGCTGTTTCCTCCCAGGCTCCTTCAATAATATGTCCGTCATAGTCAAACTGTGGTGTGATCATCAGGAACTGGCCACTGAGTTCGCTCAGTACCACACGTCCAACCGGTTTTACTTCTATGCTGGCTGTTTGAAGCAGGTGGTTGCGGTTTACAGGGTATGCAGTCAGGCTGCCCAGTACTTCTGAAATAAAACGGCTGTCATTCATTTTTTCTGTTTCCCATTCGATGGACTGCAACCGGCTTAATACCTGGTAATCGGCGAACCTGAACTGGAAATACTCGTTCTTATGTTCCAGCAGGAACCCGTATTGTTTGAACAGCGGCAGGGGGTAGGCTGTTCCATTCAGTTCTATGCTGATATCCAGGTAATACCATCCGCTGGCTGATTGCCGCACATCAAAACGCAGGTGAGGGGTGTAATTGGAAAAAGAACAGGGAGCTGTAATCAGTCTTTTCTCATCTCCTGCCACCGGTGTCTGGTGATAACAGGACAGGAGGGGCAGCAAGGGTTTGAGGGATTGCAACTCCTGCAGCAGTTTTCGTTCCAGTTGCAGTTGTAGCAGGTTCCTGAATTCAATTTCGTTGGTTTGCTGCTGTTTCTTCAGTGTATTGAAGAGCTCCGCTTTCAGCAGATCCACCTGGCTGTCTGTAAAGCGGCTGATCGAAGTAAAAAAACCTGGCGGAAGTTTCGGGTATTGTTTTTTTAATACAGCCAGGTTTATTTTTTCCGTTGTATATAATGGGTATTTGTCTGCTTTATCTATATGCAGCAATTCAAATAAATGACCATTCTTTTTTAACTGGGAAGGCCGGAGTAACAGGGCGGTTTTTTTATTCATCGGGTCCTGGTAAAAGGACTGCAAATAAAGGAAATCCCGGCCAGATTCCGGGGGCAATCCGGCCGGTTTATTTCCGTTTTTTTTACAGGACTTATCCTACTGAATCAGTTTCCACGCGGGCGTCAGTTGCGGGGAATGATGAAACACCAGGTATTCCCTGATTTCCTTTGTTTGCTTGCTGAAATGTGTTTCGACGAAAAAACCCGGCAGCCGGAAGAGGAAGATCATTTCCTCTGTTAATTCTTTTTTTGCCAGCGGTACTCCTTCGTTTACCACGGTGAGCCGCTTTTCTTCCTGTGTCAATACAATAAATTCTGATAGTCTCATAATTGCTTGTTTTAATACGGTGAATAAAAAAAGGCAAATACTAAACCCGCATCTGACAGAAAATGAATCCTGGCATTGCGTAACATCAATGAACTTACGAGGCAGAGGCAATATAGCTTTTAATGAAAATGGGCCAGTGTGCGGCCTGAGGCGGGGACAAATTAAGACAGGAACCGGAAATGTTCAAATTTATTTTCAAAGGCCCCTTTTTAAGGGTAAGAAAGGAAAAACATGGTAAAATAGGCACCCCCTGCTGCCCTCAGTCAGGAACCGATTTTAATGAAACTCAGGGCGGCGAGTTTGCCCAGGCAATCCTCGCCGGTACAACTGACCAGGACAATGTCTTTACAGGCGGCCATTTTTTTAATAAAATATTCAAGGGCCTGTTTCCTGGCCTGGTCTTCAGTACTGCCGGGTTCAGTACGTTTTCCAAACAAGGCATCTGCTTCGTCAAAGAACAAAATACAGTTCAGGGTGGCTGCCTGGTTGAATACCTTCTCCAGGTTTTTTTCTGTTTCGCCGATATATTTACTTACAAGACCAGAGAGGTTTACCTGGTACATATCTTTTTTTTGCCGGGCGGCGATCCAGCGGCTGGTATTGATGCGATCTGTTTTATTGCTGATGGACAGCATAAAGCGGAGATTCCCGTTTGGTTTATTTTCTGCCGGTAAAAGTCTGCTTACTTGTTTTTTTACGGATTCAGGCAGTATGACCAGGCTGTCTTTTGCTGATATCCTTACATATTGTGCAGCGGGAAATTTTATTTCTTTCTGGGCAAGGCTGAAAAAATAAAGAAGGTTAAACAGGAATACCAGGAGTATTTTCTGCATGTTTTTGTTTTAAATATACTAAACACTGATCGATGTCGAATACAGGGTTTGAATTTACAGGTCAGAGCGGGATAGTTAAACAGGTTGAATATTTAATTTTGTAATGGAATGTAAGCCCTGGGTGACAAACACGATCACAGGGTGGATGAGCAAAGCCATACTGCCTGACTTTACCGGATCCCCCTTCTGCAATCTCACATCAGCTCATTCCATGATTAATCTTTTATATGATGAACAATACGCTTGACCCCCGACTGATGCATCCCCGCGAACAGATTGTGATGGTAATCGGAAGAATTTACCGCCGCGGGCTGACCACTACTTCCGGAGGTAATATTTCTGTGATAGATGAAAATGGGGATATCTGGGTTACCCCTTCTGCTGTCGATAAGGGATCCCTGACCGTGGATGATATTGTTTGTGTAAAGAAAGACGGGACAATCATCGGGCGTCATAAACCATCTTCTGAATTTCCTTTTCATAAATCGATTTATGAGAAACGCACAGATGTAAAAGCCGTGATCCATGCGCATCCGCCGGCCCTGGTTTCTTTCAGCATTGTTCGTAAGATTCCGGATACACGAATTGTATCACAAGCCAGGCATGTGTGCGGCCCGATCGGCTATGCGGCCTACCGGTTGCCGGGCAGCCAGGCCCTGGGAGATATTATTGCGGATGAGTTTGAAAAAGGATTTCACGCGGTGATCATGGAAAACCATGGCACCGTGGTGGGCGGGTATAATCTCGCAGATTGTTTCCTTCGGTTTGAAACCCTGGAGTTTTGTGCCCGGACCATTTTATACGCCCATATGATCGGTAATCCATCCTATCTCACTGAAGAGGAAATTACCGCCTTTGATCACCAGTTACCTGAACTGCTTCCTGAAATGGAAACAACAGAATATTGCAGTTCGGAACGGGCTGTCCGGGCTGAAATATGCAGTATCGTTCAGCGGGCCTGCAGCCAGGGACTGATGACCAGTTCCTATGGTACGATTTCCCGCCGTTGGGAAGGGAATAATTTCTTAATTACTCCCACCGATGTACCCCGCTGGGATCTTCAACCAAGGGATATTGTGCAGATCAAAGACGGGCAACGCGAGAAAGGGAAACTGCCCAGCCGTTCCACGCACCTGCATCAGCTGATCTATGCCACGCATCCCGAAATCAATTCGATCATACTGACCCAAACCCCATACCTGATGGCTTTTGCCGCGTCTGATGCGGTGTTTAATGTAAGAACGATCCCTGAAAGCTGGATATTCCTGCAGGATGTTTATACGGTTCCGTTTGGCGGACAGTTTAACGGCAGCAATATGATCCCGGATATGTTATCCAAGAACAGCCCGGCCCTGCTGGTAAAAAATGACTGTGCGCTGGTGACCGGTGACAAACTCCTGCAAACATTCGATTACCTGGAAGTGGCGGAATTCAGTGCCAAATCACTGATCATGTCTGCGAGTCTTGGTCAGCTGGTACCGATCAATGATGACCAGGTAAGCGAACTGCGCGCGGCTTTCCTTAAATAATTATTCTTTCCGGACCAGGATATGGTATTGCCCTTTGGTTTGCATTTTTTTGGCCGTGAGCCGGATGCGGTAGATCTGATTTCCCCATACACCGGATAAGCGTTTATCTGTTTGCGGGATTGTATCCACGGCATAACTGAACAGGTCTGCATCATAACGCAGGCTGAGTCTGGTGCCGTCTTTTTCCAGCAGTATTGTACCTTCTTTATCAATAACAGGGTTGGCCCAAACCAGGAAATGTAAGGCATTGGGAGCAATCGCGTTGTTTAATTCAAACCGGTCATCGATGGAAAGGGTGTTTGTTTCAAGCCGGTAGGTGCGTGTCCAGGATTTAACCCCTGTTTCTTTCGCGTAGGCATTACTGATATCGGTGCTGAATTGATTTTTGACGGCATCAAATTTTGTATTCACTGCTTTATACTGTGCTCCAAATTCCTGTGGCTTTCCATTGATCAGCGGAAGATTATGGTATTCACTCTGCATGGTCCAGATTTTGTACCGTTCCGGTCCGAAAGTCTGGCGGGTATAAGTGCCCACCCCGGCATCGATAAAGAAAGGGATTTCATTGGCGTATAGCGAAAATGTACCTACATCATTATGGTTATGACTTTCATTGTTGAATCCACCCTTGGCTGCCAGGAAAAGACCTTCCTTGTTTTTGATATAGCCAAATTCAGTCTGGGGATACCAGCTCTGTGCTGTTGCCGGTAAGGATGGATTGGCTGCCAATACATCTTTGTAACTGGCTATGTTTTCCACTGTCCTGAAAAAATCACGGGTGATATTGATTTCCGTATTCCCGGTTTTTTCTTTCACCAGGTAAGCGGAGAATGCCTGCATATCCGGGCTGCCCACTGCTTTGCCATACCGGTAGATCAACCCGGCTTCACCACCGCCTTTGGCAGAAGCATCGGCAAAATTGACCACCCAGCCCTTGCCAACATAGCTGCGCACTATATACTCGCCCATATTTTTTATCATTGGCTGGTCAAAGAGGCTGATCTGTCCTTTGGTGGCCCGGTATAGCAGTTCCAGGTAATCGTATAATTTTCCGGCCGCATGCCCCCAGTAGGAGGGTCCTTCTTCGCAGGCACCGTCTTCCTTTACATAATTGATAAACTGGTCCGTACTCTGCATGGTTTTATATACAGCCGCTGCTCTTTTATCCGCATTCTCTTCCAGCAGCAGGAAGCAGGTCAGCATATTAAAATTGCACCAGGGGTTCCAGTTATTGACCAGCTGGCCGGGTTTGTCCTGCAGGGCCTGCCACCAGAAATCATTTCTTTCCATATAAGGAATCAGGATCCGTTGACGGATTTGCTGTTTTAACCGTTCGGCAATAACGGGATTGACTTTATCAAATGTTTCATGCATAAAGTACCAGGTCCAGGCAAAGAAAGAACCCATATCCCCGGAACCGAGGTCAATGATTTCTTCCCGGAAATCGGGCAGGCTTCTTTTAGATCGCTGTACCGGCAAATGCGCGGAAGCCACCCAGGAAGACATATCACAGGCGGCCCAGACCCCGTTGATCAGCTGATCGGTAAAGCGGCCTTTGCCTTCGGCCAGTTCGGCCAGGAGCAGGCGGCTGAGGGCCCGGTTATTGGCACCGGCGGGATCTTCCATCGCCGTGCGGCTCCCGCTTCTTTCATATTCGAGGTACTGGGTGGCGTTTACCAGTTTCCAGCTGTAGTTCAGCATGGCTTCCCCGTCACGGATCAGCTGTTCTTTTAATGTACCTGTAAAGGAGTCCCAGCCTTTGCGGTCCTGGTAGGCAGGGTAAGTGATCCACGAATTATCCGGGGTTAAATACTTTCTGACCTGGTCGGGGCCTGCTTTTTTCTGGAGCAGGTTACGGGATTGCTGGGCCTGAACGGTTGTTCCGGTCAGTACGAGCAGCAGGAGGATATTACGTAACATAGACTGGAAATATGATCCTAAGGTAATGATTCCGGTCTTCTAAAATACTGATGAGCGGGATACCGGCAGCCAGGTATTGTAAAACATAAAACCATCGCTGTTAAAGCGATGGTTATGTTGAAGGGAGGATTAATGATTAATAGAACCAGAATAGTGCTTTATGTGGGGTAGGGTTTATTTGTTTTTCAATAATAAATCTTTACCTGGGAAATGAAAATGAAGTAATACTTCTATAAAATAAGTATGAGGATAAGAATGACGATAATAATTGCCCCGACAGAGAGATAAACGCCGCCACTCATTGCTTTCATTTCTTTCCTGATGCCTTTTACTTCTTTCCGGAGATTTTTCTTTTCCGTACCGGTTAATTCAGATTTATCCATTTTTTTAATGTCTTCGAGCCGGTCCATCAACTGGCGGGCACGTGGATCTTCTGTTTTCGGGGTACTGGTTGTTACCGGGTCACCGGAAATTGCTGCAGCACCCGATGGGATAGAAATAGACAGCAAGAGCATAAATGCTAATGTTTGTACAATTTTTTTGTTTGGCATGATTGATGATTTGATAGTAAAGGAAATATTTCCCTGTTATAACAAAGATGTGTCTAAAACCAGTTTTGGCTGTTATATAGTTTAACCTTGTACTTACATAATTTGTGTGTTTTTAACAGTTCTTTTGTCAATAGAATGACCAGTTACCTATTGCTTTCTGTCCGGTTTACTATTGGTAGTTTGTCAGGAAAGGACTTCAGCATTAACAGGCCTCTACTGTTCAACAAGTTATGGTGAGTGGTATAACTAATTATTCATTATCCATTGATTGTCGTATATTTATATAAGTGACAGTCCCTTTCAGGATTTTCTCATCCCCGTCTTTTTATTAATATCTGTCACTAGCTAATATTTTTTTCTTTGAAATTATTTATTAAGAATATGGTTTGTATCCGCTGTAAAATGGCGGTGAAAGATGAATTGAAAAGACTTGGACTTCATCCGGTGGTAGTTGAATTAGGCGAAGCAGAAATCTCAGAAGAACTGAATGAAGGCGAACTGGAACTGGTAAGGGCGGGTTTGCTGCGATACGGACTGGAGCTGATGGAGGATAAGAAAAGTGTGCTGATCCAGAAGATCAAGAATATTATTGTGGAGCTGGTCCATTATTCTGAAGAACCCCTGGTGGTTAACCTTTCGGAATACCTTCGTGTCAAACTGGATCATAACTATACCTATCTCGCCAACCTGTTCTCCCTGGTACAGGGAACCACCATCGAAAAATATTATATTTCCCACAAAATTGAAAGGGTAAAGGAACTCCTGGTATATAATGAGTTAAGTCTTTCAGAAATCGCTTACCTGATGCATTACAGCAGCGTGGCCCATCTCTCGGCCCAGTTTAAAAAGATGACGGGATTAACGCCATCCCATTTTAAGCAGCTCCGGGAGAAAAGACGCAAAATGCTGGAAGACCTGTAAATAATATAACTGTTTTTTTGGTACGTGTAAAGGTTGCCTGTGCAACTGGCCTGAACTTTGTAGAGACAAATTGTTTCAGGATTTATGTTGTTCCAGGAATATATAATCAAATTCATGCTGCTTGCTGCAGCGTTTTATTCTATGTTTCTATTATTTAAAAAAAAGAAGAACCCGACACTGGAATTATTTGCAGAAGCGCTGCGGAATGAAAACGATGGTCTCTATGAAGCGGCCGTGTTGAATTATGAGCAGGCTTTGCTGGAGCAGGAGAAACTGCGGTTTAAAGATGCCAGGCTGACGGCGAGTATCCACGAAAAGTTAAAGGTTTTACACACAATTATATCTTATAACAATAGTGTCCAGGCCGCCCTGTTCAAACCGGCAATCTGATTTTTTGCCATTGGTATTCATGAACGGGCCGGGAGACTTACATCAATTAACACAAATGAGCAGTTTACTTTATTTTGTAGCCGTACTCCTGGTTATTGGCTGGGCATTGGGCTTTTTTGCCTTTCATGCCAGCGGGCTGATTCATATCCTGCTGGTGTTTGCGCTGGTGGCCATCCTGTTCCGCCTCATCCAGGGCAGAAGGATTTAACCGGGTATTTTATCCGGATGTCCGAGATACTTTATAACGGAAGCTGATTTTAAATATTTACCGGCCCGGAAAATATACAACCAGATATCCTGGTTGTTTTAAATATAAGAAGGCCCCCGTGAATACGGGGGCCTTCGCCAAAACCAACGGTTATGAGAAATCGTACTTCTTGCTAATATACTTCTCAAAGATCGCCTCCATTATTTCAGCAGTTGTTACAGGGTTTGCCGGATTATTTATATGATTCTGGTAGCGGGTATATTCGTGCCGTTTTATTGTAAGAATACAGCTCAATTGTATAACGAGAAAATCAACAGATTTCTCAATTTTATAGTACCTGAAAGTAAGTCAACGTTAACCCGTGAAATTCTATTGGGCAGCGTCCGTGCCAATCGTTCAGGGTATTCCATGATTAAAGTAAAAAAAGAAGGGATCCTGCTGACAAAATCAGCCAATGGATTCGAAAATGAAGGGGTACTGAACCCCGCTGTTATCCAGGAAGGAAACAACATTCACTTGTTTTACAGGGCTGTGAGTAAGGGAAACTACTCCAGTATCGGTTATTGCCGTTTGTCGGATCCGCTTACGGTGGAGGACCGGTTTGATCACCCGGTCTTATATCCGCAGATGGACTATGAATCAAAAGGAATGGAGGATCCCCGTGTTTCTAAAATTGGTGATCAGTACTATATGCCCTATACGGCATATGACGGGGTCAATGCACTTGGTGCCCTTGCTGTTTCTTCTGACCTGGTGCATTTTGAAAAACTGGGACTGATTGTTCCCCAGATCGCCTATGATGAATTCAGTCACCTGGCCGAAGCCAAGGGGGTGATCAATGAAAAATACCTCCGGTTTAATGAGATCAGGAATATCAAGGAGAACCTGGGCCGGAAGCTGCTGATCTGGGATAAGAACATCGTGTTCTTTCCCCGGAAGATCAACGATAAACTCTGTTTTCTGCACCGGATCAAACCGGATATCCAATTGGTGGCGGTGAATGACCGGCAGGAGCTGACAACAGAGTTCTGGCAACAATATTTACTCCGCTTTAATGATTCAATCGTTATGGCACCCCGGTTTACCCATGAAGTTAGTTATATCGGTGCGGGCTGTCCGCCGGTTGAAACCGAAGCAGGATGGCTCCTGATTTATCATGGGGTGCATGATACGGTAAGTGGCTATGTATATTCTGCCTGTGCCGCATTGCTCGACCTGGAGAACCCGAAAAAAGAAATCAGCCGCCTGCCTTATGCCTTGTTTAAACCGGAAATGGAATGGGAACTGAAAGGGGAGGTGAACAATGTTTGTTTCCCTACCGGTTGTATCGTCCAGGATGACCGCCTGTATATCTATTATGGCGCAGCGGATGAGCGGGTGGCCTGTGCATCAATCGGTTTGGTGGAATTATTAAATGAACTTTTAAAATACAGGAACTGATTATGTTTACATCAATCTTCTATAACGGCGGACAGAAATTACTGACAGCTCCGCCAGTTATGACCATTTCCGGGGATGGGTCACTTACAAATGACGAGTTCAAACTGGAGGGTAATGCAGGTATCTTGTTTATCACCACCTACCCACCCAGGGAATGCGGGATAGCCACTTATTCGCAGGACCTGATTACGGCGCTGAATAAAAAGTTCGGTGAGACGTTTACAATCAATGTATGCCCCGTCAGCAACAGTACAGAAAATACAGAGTATGGCAGCAAAGTGGCCGGCGTTATTTATACGGACCAGCCGGAGACATTCAGTCAGCTGGCGGAAAACATTAATTCAAATGATGCCCTCCGGCTGATTGTCGTGCAGCATGAATTTGGTTTGTTTGAAAATTGTCCCGATGAATTTGTGGGGTTTCTCCGGATGCTTCAAAAACCGGTGGTCCTGGTATTTCATACGGTTTTATCAAAACCCTCTCCGGACCTGCTTCAGTTGGTGAAGGAAATGACCATCGCTTCAGGAAATATCATCGTAATGACCAACACCTCCGCCAATATCCTGATGAGGGAATACGCGGTACCGGACCGGATGATCACGGTTATTCCCCATGGCACCCACCTGGTACAGCATGAAGATAAAAAGGGATTGAAAAAAAAGTACAGACTTTCAGGACATAAGATTCTGACAACATTCGGCCTGCTCAGTTCAGGGAAGGGGATTGAGACCACCCTCGATGCATTACCCGCTATCATTAAGGAGGAGCCGACCGTGCTTTTCCTGGTAATTGGCAAGACCCATCCGACAGTGGTGAAGACGGAAGGGGAGCGGTACCGTAATATGCTCCAGGATAAAGTAAAGGAACTGGGGCTGGAAAAGCATGTGTTATTTATTAATTATTTCCTTCAATTGCCGGTACTGCTGGATTATCTGCAATTAACGGATATATATCTTTTTACTTCAAAGAATCCCGGGCAGGCCGTCAGTGGCACTTTTGCTTATGCGATCAGTTGTGGTTGCCCTGTGGTATCCACACCCATCCCGCATGCGGTGGAAGTATTGAAAAATGACGGAGGGGTCATCATAGATTTTGGCAGTGACACGCAATTGTCCGCTGCTGTGATCAGCTTATTGCATGATGATCAGCAACGGCAGAATATTATATCAAACGGTTTACACCGTATGGCGTCCACCGCCTGGGAAAATTCCGCAGTGGCACATGCCATGCTGTTTAAAGAATTACTGCATAACCAGGTGAGGTTGGTTTATACTGTGCCGCCCCTGAATACCGGGCATATCCGGAAGATGACCACGGAAACCGGGATGATCCAGTTTGCCAGGCTGAATAAGCCAGATCTGTCATCCGGGTACACCCTGGATGATAATGCCCGGGGCATGATCGCCACCTGTCATCATTATGAGCTTACCGGGGATATGGATGATCTGAAGTATATCGGTATTTACCTGCAGTTTATCAGGTCCTGCCAGCAACCGGATGGTCAATTCCTGAATTATATGGATGCCCGGGGTTTGTTTACGGACCAGAATAATAAGGAAAACCTGGAAGATTCAAATGGAAGAGCCGTATGGGCCCTTGGTTTCCTGGTTTCCAGGTGCACCCTGTTGCCCGGTAAATATTCTTCTGTCGCTTTTTCCGTTTTGCAAAAACGATTGAGTACCTGTGAAAGTATTCACTCCTCCAGGGCGATGGCTTTTATTATAAAAGGGCTCTATTACAAGACCACCACCTATTCTGATGCGGCAGATGTGGCACAGATCCGGTTATTTGCAGACCGGCTGGTACAAATGTACCGGCACGAATCGGATAAAAACTGGAACTGGTTTGAAAGCTATATGACTTATGCAAACAGCATTTTGCCGGAGGCCCTGCTTTGTGCCTGGCTGGCAACAGGTAATGTGCTATATAAGGAAATTGCCAGGGCCAGTTTTGATTTCCTGTTGTCCAAAACCTTCCGGAATAACCGGATTGCTGTTATCTCGAATAAGAACTGGCTGCATGACCGTACCGGGAACGAGAAGTCTACAACGGGCGGGGAACAGCCCATTGATGTGGCGTATACCATTATGGCCCTTAAGCGGTTTTATGATGTGTTCCGGGAGGAGAGTTATTATACAAAAATGACGGCATCACTGAACTGGTTTCTCGGGGACAATCACCTTCACCAGATTATGTATAATCCTTGCACAGGAGGATGTTATGACGGGCTGGAGGAAAGTTATGTCAACCTGAACCAGGGGGCGGAATCAGCCGTCAGTTACCTGATGGCCCGGCTGACGATTGAACGGGGGGTGAGCGAATATCAGCAGCAGAAGGAGGAAGAACTAAGACTGAATAACATCTATGAAACACAGTATTTCTGACACAGCAATTTTATGATTTATAATGATATTACTGTAACAGTAAAAGGAGATTCCTGGCGGAACTTACATCCGTATCGTTAAACCATAAAATAAAAATTATGAAAAATTCAACTGATTCTGCAGTACCTGTAAAAGGCAACTGGAATGACACAAAAACAAAATTAAAAGCGAAGTTCCCGACATTGACTGATGAGGACCTGCGTTATGCGGAGGGAAAAAAGGAAGAAATGATGAACAAAATTCAGCTCAAAATCGGCAAAACAAAAGATGAGTTAAACAAAATCATCGAAGGGCTCTGAGGATTTCATTACAGTGGGTCAAGTGTATATAAGGGTCCGTTGTACTTTAAAATTTTCAACCACGCGAAAACCTTTTTTTAGGACGGTGACGACTAAAGGGGAATTCCGGTAACTCATCATTGAAAAATGATGAGTTTTTTTTTATTCCATAGGTACCGGCAACTCTTCTTTCAACTGGTCTGCCACGCTGATTATAACCTGGCGAAGCCCGGTTATTTTTGCTTGCAACAGGGCAGGGGCCGTTTCTTTTTCGTTATAGGTTTCAATTTCCCTGATCAGGTCATACAGGCTGCTGATGCCGAGGTTGTCAATCGAGGGCTTCATCCGGTGAGCCACTGATTTTACTTTGACCATATCGCCGGATGCAAAGGAAGCGGCCATTTCCGCCACATCAGACGGGGCCTGTTGAATAAATAACCGGATCATTTTCTGGATGAAGGGTTTGTTGTTGCCGGCAATCTGTTCCAGTTTGGATAGTTCATACAACCGGCTGGCGGGTTTATTATCCATATCTGTATGTTGAAGGGTGATTAATGTAGTCGGCCTTTCTCCCAGCCATTTGGCAATGGCATTGATGAGTTCCACTTCCTCGAATGGCTTGGAGATATAATCATTCATGCCCGCTTTCAGGCATTTTTCCGCTTCGCCTTTGATCGCATTGGCGGTCAGCGCGATGATCGGGACAAACTGGTTGACTTCCTGGCGGATGATATGAGTGGCATCCAGTCCGTTGAGTACGGGCATCTGCACGTCCATCAGTACGAGGTCATAGTACCCATCTTTTAATGCACGGACCGCTTCAGCGCCATTGTGCGCTTCCCCCACCAGGGCCCCGTAATTATCCAGCAGGGTGGTGGCGACCAACCTGTTCATTTCATTATCTTCCACCAGTAATATCTTTTTATCCTTCAGGATTGAACTGTCTATCACCTGGCCTTTTGATTCCGGGATATCATTTTCTGTACCGACAGTAAATGGGATTGTAAGCGTGATGGTGGTGCCTTCACCTTTCCGGCTGCTTACATCAATATGCCCGTTCATGAGTTCGGTCAGTTGTTTACTGATCGACATTCCCAGCCCTGTACCCCCGTATTTACGGGCGGTGGATTTTTCTTCCTGGGTGAATTTCCGGAAGATCGCAGAAAGGAATTCTGCATCCATTCCAATACCAGTATCTTTTACAGACAGGACGATCAGTTGGCGTCCATCGGTCACGGGTTGCAACAGGCTGGAGATGGTCACATGCCCTTCATCTGTAAACTTTATAGCATTACTCATCAGGTTTAAAATGACCTGTGTGAGCCGGTAAGGGTCTCCAATAAAGACAACGGAATCATCCCCGTTAGTTTCTTTAACCAGTTTCAGCCCTTTTTCTTCTGCTTTATGTTCCATCACCTGGATACAATGATTAATCACTTCATCCGGCCGGAAGCCAATATGTTCCAGGTTTAGTTTACCGGCTTCAATTTTTGAAATATCCAGGATGTCATTGATCAGCACCAGCAGGTGTTCAGCGGCTTTATTTATGGTTTCCAGGTAAAACTGCTGCTGGTCATCCAGGTTAGTCCGGTGTAATTGCCGGCCCATACCAATAATGGCATTCATGGGAGTCCTTATCTCATGACTCATGTTCGCCAGGAAAATTTCCTTGGCGGCGGCTGATTGTTCAGCAGATTCCCGCGCATCCAGGAGTTCCAGTTCCAGGTTTTTCTGGGCGGTGATGTCCAGGTGTATACCGATTGAACCTACCAGGTGGCCCTGGTCATTATAACGGGGTGCACCGCTCACCAGCCACCATTTGGATTCGCCCTGTTTATTGAGCACACCGATTTCATAGGCATCCGATACCCCTTTTTTCCTCAGCTCATTCTTGGTTTCAGCGATTTCAGCACTTTCACCCCTGGTAAAAAGATCTGCTGCTTTTCGTCCTATCAGTTCATCTGCTGTATAACCGGACATTTCACAGAAGCTGTTATTGGCAAACTGAATCACTTCTTCGCGGTTTACTTCCAGAAGCCCCAGGTTCATATTAGCTATGATACTCCGGTATTTTTCTTCCTTGAACAACAGGTATTGTTCCGCTTGTTTACGGTCTGTAATATCAGTATGAGTGCCTGCAATACGGACCGGCAACATGTTTTCATCTCTTTCAATCACCACGCCCCGGTCAAGCACCCACCGGATCTCACTATTCTTATTAAGCATCCTGTATTCCAATGAGTGGTTATCCCGTTGACCGCATTGGTAAGCCATATCATTTTCTTTGAGGATATGGAGATCGTCCGGATGGATCCGGCTCCACCAGAAGGCGGCATTGTCCACATGCTCCCCGATATTGAAATCGAGCAGGAGGTGGGAGGTATTGGAGAAATAGGTTTTACCTGTCTTGAAATTATGTTCCCAGGCATTATCTCCCACCCGTTCCAGTGCTTTCCGGAACCGGCTTTCAAATTCCCGGATTTGTTTTTCCGATTCTTTTTCCCGGGTGATATCTTCTTCCAGGGCAAAGAACCCGTTCATGTTTCCCTTTTCATCGAAGATCGGCTGGCCCTTGATACGCACCCAGTATTTTTCGCCGTTCTTACGGTAATTGATCAGTTCGGCCGTAAATGGCCTTTTTTGGATAATTTGTTTTTTCAGGTAGTGGATCGTTACTTTATTGGTATCCGGCCCGTGCAGTATTTCAGCCGGGCTTTTGCCAATGATTTCTGACAGTTCATAACCTGTCATGTTTGTAAAGCTCTTATTACTCCAGGTGATAAGGCTGTTTTCGTCGGTGGTCACCACCGCGTGAATATTATCTTCTGCAATCTGTGATAAAAGCCTCAGCCTGTTTTCCCTTTCTTTTTCCTGCGTGATATCTTCAATGACGGTGAAGTATTCGTTGAAACCCCGGGCATCATCAAAAACCGGATAACCCTTTGTTTTTATCCAGAAGGCTGTCTGGTCTTTTTTGTGAACCACCATTTCCAAAGAGAATGATTGGCCGGAATAGAACAGGTCGAGCATTTCACGGATTTTATTCTTATCCGATTGCTCTCCTTTCAGTAGTTGTATGGGTGTTTTCCCAAGGATCTCATCACGGGTATAGCCTGTCATGGACTGGAAGCCTTCATTAAACCAGAAAATCGAGCCATCGGCTTTTGTAAAGACAACCCCGTTTTTATTTTCCATTGCCACCAGGGAGAGCCGGCGGAGTTCATTTTCAGTTTCCTTTAAGCGGGTAATATCGGTATGTGTGCCTACCAGTCTCAGGGGTTTGCCATATACATCCCGGGTCACCACCTGCGCCCGGTCCATGATCCAGATATAGTGCCCGTCCAGGTGTTTAACCCGGTATTCTTTTTTATGGGAGCTGATCAGCCCGGAATTATAGTCATTCTCGAGGGTTTCAAACAGGTATATTTCTTCAGGGTGTACCCGGCTCCGCCAGTCTGGTTTCTTGGCTGTTCCGGTAATCCCCAGCATTTTGTAACTCTGGTCAGAGGTATAGGTATGCCTGCTGGCAAAATTATATTCCCAGATTCCGTCACCGGCCCCTTCCAGTGCAAACTGCAGCAGTTCTTCATTCGCTTTTATTTTCTCTTCCGCTTTTTTACGGGCAGAAATGTCCCGGATAAATCCGCAGAAAAACACGGAATCATTTTCCCTGATCGGGATGATGGCCAATTCCACCGGGAAAAGTAATCCCTGGCTGTTTATCGCGGTTAACTCAAGTGCTTTATTCAATACCGGTCCTTCCCCGGTTTGCAGGAAATGAGCCATCCCCCGGCGGTGAGCATCGCGGTATTCAGGTGGAATAATTAAACCGGACAATTCTTTTCCCATAACAGCCCCGGCACTCCAGCCAAAGATTGTTTCAGCCTGTTTGTTCCAGAATTTGATATTCCCCTGTACATCAATATGGACAATGGCATCCAGTGAGGAATTCATAATTAACCGGTGCCTTTTCTCACTCTCCGCGATGGCATTCTGGGTCCGCATGGTAGCGGTGATGTCCCTGTACTTCCAGAGGTGACCCTTGTAATCATGATTAATAAATACCGGGATATAATCTCTTTCAAATATCCGTCCGTCCCTGAAGAGAATATTTTCGTTGATCACCAGTTTCCTTTCCGCAATAATGGTTTGAATCCGGGTTACAAATTCTACCGGATCCTGTGCGAGTTCCTTTGTTTCTTCCGCAGCCCTGGAACAATCCCTGCCTTCCATGGACTCAACGGGTTGCCCGTTACAGAAAATATCACAAAACAACTGATTGGTCAGCACCACTTTCCGGTTTTCATCTTCCACCAGTATACCGGCCTGTATATTCTGTATCAGTGAGGATAAACGGTTGGCTGCTGCTGTTAAAGAGTATTCAGCTTCTGTTCTTTTATGGATTTGTGTTTTCAGGTATTGAAGAATATCAATCAGGTCATCACCCTCCCGGGCCATATAATGCTCATCCAGTTCACGTACGGCCTCTTTCAGGCTTTTAATGGAAATTTCCCTTAGCCTGGATTCGTGTTTCAGTTCATCTGTAAGCCGTTTATACTCCTGCTCACTGATCTCGAATGCGCGGTTGGATAATTCATTATCCCTTTCGTAGGCATTGTACGAATCATTCACCGCCTGCAGGAACTTTTCCATGGCCGGATCATCCATTAAGTGATCGGGGATAAATTTCTTTATCTGCCTTACCAGGAGTTTATTCAAATTCATGGAAAGTGGTTATGGTCATGGTCTGGTTATGTAATTCACACCGGCCCCCGGGCTTTATCGGGGAAATTTCTCCATAAGAATAGAAACCGGACAACAGGGTTTTATGATCAAAGACCTCATTTACGGCCTCTACTTCCTCTTCTGTCCTGGATTTAAGAATCAGTTTCCTGCCCACACAACTGATCAGCAGGGCCAGTTCCGGAGAGGGTTCGTCGGGATGGTGGGTCAGGGCGGCTGCACCTGATGCGGCATTTGTCAGTTTATCAAAATTGGCTTTCATGAAACGGACTTTGGAGCCAACCGGAATATCCCCGGCAAACGTCATGCTTCCTTTTTTGTGATCAATAGAAAGAATGGTGCGGACTACAGGTTCCTCTGAATCGGGCAATTTTACTGCCAGTGGAAATAACAGGGCAGAGCCCGGGAGAGATTCGGCTTCCGGTCCCAGGTATTGTTTGTATAACTCCAGCGCGCTGTAATGCTCAATTTCAAAAAGTTCATTTTGTACAGACCGGGTGACCATTTTTTCAAGGCCAAACGTTTCCCAGCCTCCCTGTGATCCATGCTGGACACGCAGGTTTTTTCCATATAATCCGATACCGGCGATCAGCCCTTCTGCCGCGTCATCATTTAATCCCACCAGGGTGGAACTGAAACTGCTGCCATCACCTGCCATGCCACCGGTAATCAATACGTCTTCACCGGCCACCTCATTCATTCCCCTTACCAGTTCGCTGCCATTTACCAGGCTGCCGTCAGAAAGGACAAGAATATACGACAGATCCTTTTTCTCAAACTGGCTCACCAGGGCTTTGCCGGCTTCATAACTGTTGTTAAAATCTTTTATACTTATCCCACGCGATAAAACGCTGGTTTTTTCAAACTCTATAGCGGTGATGGACAGTGTTTCGTCCATGACTTCCGTATGGAATATTTCGCCTGAGGTGGAACAGGTGGCAATTTGTGCTTTCGGAAATTTTTCTTTCAGCATGGTAAAGACAGGTTTGCCGGCCAATAATGATTTGGCTCCAAAACAGAGAACTAGATCAGCCTGCTGCTCATTGAGTGACTGGCTCGATACATGCCGGAAAATACGGCCTGAATGGTAAGAATAGATGGCGGACTTCATGCGTAATCGTTAATGTGGTTTGTGGTGGTGGTTATGTGATTCAAGCGGATCAGGCTGGTATTTCAGGCCAGCTCTTTCCAGTTAAAAAAAACAGTACTCCGGAGTATACCGGTCTGCCGGGATCTTTTATCATTTTCTGTGTAAGGATAAACAGGTTGTTCAGGAGTAGCGTTTGAAGTCCCATCCAATAAGCAGCCTGCCGGCATTTGTTCAGGGAAAAAAGGTTTTGGAGTAAAGCCGGAACTGTAGATGGATTTTTCTTTTTCAGGGTATGAACCAAACAGGGATGCCAGTTTTGCATACAGGCAAATCTTATTTCTGGCAATTGATAGTTTTTTCATCAGGAGGATTTGGTACAAAATAAGTATGAACCACGGGTTAAACAAATGTAAATGAGCTATTTGTGATAAAATAAGTAAAAACGCTTACTACGAATAGCTACTCTACTTAAGTTTCAGCGTATCAATAGAAATTTAGCGGTATTTCCCCCGGGCATGAATAAGCGGGTATAAATGCTGAAACTGGAAAAACCGGAATCCGTGATTCGGGGTATGGATGGGAATTTTCTATTTTCGGTCATATTTAAATGACTACCTATGCACCTGATACGCCTGGCCACAACAGAAGATGCTGAAGGGATGCTGGCAATTTATACTCCTTATGTCGAATCCACTTCTATTACATTTGAAACAACCGTTCCTGACCTGGCCTCTTTCAGGGAGCGCATCCGTCATTACCTTGAATTTTGTCCATGGCTGGTTGGTGAAATAAACGGACAGGTTGCCGGCTATGCTTATGCATCCCGTTACCGGGAAAGAGTGGCTTACCAGTGGTCGGTTGAATGTTCAGTATATATTCATGATCAGTTTATGCGTAACGGGATGGCCTATGCGCTTTATACATCTTTATTTGCCATTCTCGCCCGGCAGGGTTTCCGGAATGTATACGCGGTGATCAATCTGCCCAATGACCGGAGTGTGGCCTTGCATGAAAAGATGGGGTTCAGGCATTTTGCCACGTATGAACAGGTGGGATATAAACTGGGACAATGGAAAAATGTGGGCTGGTGGCGGCTTATATTGAACGGATTTAGCGAAGATCCGGAAGCGCCAGTGCCTTTTCATGAGATGAACAAAGACTTTCTGGAAGCCTTGTTTGAGGAGAAGGGCAAACTACTGAAGTGAGGGTTCTGTAAAATTCGAAAAATACCACAGAGACGCAGAGAGAAAAAAACCGCAGAGGGCGCGGAGGACGCAGAGGATCGCCTGCGGCGGGATTGCTGCGCAATTTTTTTTAACACACCTGCCTGCCGGCAGGCAGGTGGGCACATAGAATCATAGAAAGACATAGGAGAAAGGGGAAAGTAACAAAGATCTGGGAAAAGAATTATAATAGAGTGAGGCATAGGGAATCGCCTGCGGCGAATGAGGACCGGCCCCGCAGCTTGTAGCTGCGGGGATATATTAAGTCGCTTTCAGCGACCATAAGAAATCACCAATGATCCGCTTAACGAGGCCTCCGGGCCTCGTCTGTATTGAAGACACGTGGCAATGAAAAGCGATGCGTTAGCCGGTAGTTGAACAGATAGCAGGAAAAAGAGCTGCTTTTATTCCTTAGAAGTATTTGTATTCACACAGCGTTCTCTGCGTCCTCCGCGACCTCTGCGGTAAATTGTATTTGTATTCCTCTGCGTTCTCTGCGTCCTCTGCGGTTAATATAATTGCATAAAAAAAGCCGCTCCATGAATGAAGCGGCCTCAGTTATAGCGGGCAATCGTCAAAAACTAAATCCAATCCGTACAAATAAACGGGTTCCGTTGGAGCCCATTTGTACGGCATCCCAGGCACCACCGGTCTCCGTGTTATAGGCCCAGTCTTTGGCGCCTTTGGTTACTCCAAAATCCGGGTGCACATTCAGCAGGTTATCAACACCGGCATGTAAGGTTAATTTTTTCAGCAGCGGATGACTTACATAAAGATCGGTGACCAGTTTACCACCGTAATTAAACTGATCCGGTACATCACCACTTCCATCATCCAACGGAACAGTGGGGGAGATCCCCAGTCCGTCCTGGCCATAACCCAGCAGGGTTACTTTGCCAAAGTACGTGAGTCGTGTACCAAGGGTCCATTTTTTCATTCCATATTCCAGGTTCAATGCCCCTTTTATTCCCGGGGCAGATGCCAGGATAAATTTCTGTTCGCGGTCACTCAGGAAAGTCTGTTGCAGGAATTCGGAGCCACTGAGTTTAGCCGGGACATTAATATCATTGATCTTCATGGTTTGCAGGTTGCCGGCAAACAAGGCACGGAAACGGTTATCACCGAATTTTTTATTGTAGTCGACCACTATATCCACTCCCGCGTTTGTGGTATTCACCCCATTGGCAAAAAACTGCGCGAGGCTGACATTCAGGCCGGACATCAGGGCGCGGAGATTAGCATCCAGGTTGGGGTCGGTGCCATCAAATTGTCCGCTGATCACCACCCGGTCCTTGATCCGGGTTAAATAACCATCTACTGATATATTGAGACTACTTGCTGCTCTCCAGGTAAAGCCTACACTTCCGCTCAGGCTTTTTTCCTGGGTCAGATCAGGTATTCCGGCTGCTTTGGCCAGGTTACTGTAATTCGGGGCAATTTTCACTTCAGCAATATTACCGGCCTGTACAGTGGTAAATGTTGAACTGAAATTGATCTGTTGTAAGGAAGGAGCCCTGAAGCCCGTACTCACGGAACCCCGGATATTTACTTTTTTGGAGGCCTTGATCCGCGTAGCCAGTTTATAGTTATGGGTAAAACCAAAATCGCTGTAATTCTCCAGTCTTACAGCCAGGTTCATCAGCCAGCTGGGCAGGATATCAAATTCAGCATCCGCATAAGCCCCGAAGACATGTCTTTTTGCGTTTACTTCATCCCTTGGCTGATAACCCGGGAATCCCTGTGCCCCGGTGGCTTTATCACCGGAGGGATCGTAATTTTTATATGAGGCTTCTTCGCCGGCATAGATCTGGTAATTCTCATACCTGAATTCAGCACCGACCCCCAGGTTGAAGTTTTTAGTAAATTCACGACTGAAGTTCAGGTTGCTGGTGTTTTGCAGGAAGGAAAATCCACCATCATCAAAATGCCGCTGGGAGGAACCGAGGGAGGCATTGAATGTTTTATCCCCATAAAAATGGAAATTGTTTTTACCGGTGGTATTGCTTAGGTCCCAGTTCCAGTTGTTGAATACCACTCCTTTTAATCCGCCAGTGGCGGCATAATCCCTGATCTTAGTCTGGATATGCGGGCTGTACCAGGTATCACCATCGCTGGCTGTTTTCATTATGCCGGGAACAAAGATCAGGTCACCATTGGCATTGGTGGGAAAACGATCCGGACGGGCAGACCAGTTCCGGGTAAAGGCAAAGGCATCTGATGATTTACTGTTGGTACCACCAAATGCATAGAAACTTGTTTTGGAAGTGGCCGGGATTTCCAGGTTAAAAAAACTGCCGAATGATTCGAGATCTGCATCCCCATGTCCGCGACGATAGATGTTGAGGTACATCGCCTCGTCATCCTGCTGGTAATTGTCGGTTTTTAATGCCTGGCGGAATGTTTTACCGGTTTTCGCTCCTTCAAATGTAAGGTTGATAAATCCTCCTTTTTTACCCAGGGGTAAGCCGAAGTTGATATGGCCGTTAAAGGCTTTGCCGTCAAACTCGCCGGCATGTTCATAATCTTTATGCAGGCTGCTCTCGAAAGCTGTATTGAATTTTGAATCGTAGTATGCCGATACTCCCAGAGAACCGGTAACCTGGTTGACTGTTTTCTTAGTAATGATGTTTATAACACCTGCTATCGCATCTGAACCATACTGGGCGGAAGCACCATCCCGTAAAATCTCCACACGGTCGATGGCCCCTGCCGGAATCGCGTTCAGGTCGGTGCCGGTGTTGCCGCGCCCCCTGGTGCCAAACATGGCGACGAAAGCAGTCTGGTGACGGCGTTTACCATTAATGAGTACGAGGGTCTGGTCAGGACCGAGTCCGCGCAGGGTGGCGAGATCAATATGATCGGCGCCATCGCTGCCGCTTTGCTTATTATAATTAAACGAAGGAGCTGTATAATTTAAAATGGAGGTCAGGTCCATCCGGGCGGTGGGTGCCATAACCTGTGATACATTGATTACATCCACCGGGGAAGTGGATTCTGTTTTAACCCGGCCGGCCCTGCGGGAACCCACCAGTACCACCTGGTCGAGTTCTTCCACAGACTGGGCGAGGGTAATGTTGATGGTTCCATTGCCGGTACTCACTGTTTGTTTGACATAACCGACGGAAGAGATTTCAAGTTCATCGGCGGCTGGTAATGTCAGGGTGAATGTGCCATCAGCACCGGTGAGGGCTATTTTACCCGATTTTTTGGCTTTTACAGAAACACCGGCGATGGGGTATCCGCTGGCATCTGTTACTTTACCGGAGACTGTCTGTTGTGCAAGGAGTGTCAGTCCCGAGAGAAATGTCAGGAAGATCAGCATTAGAGCCTTTCGCATAATGGTTAGTTTTGGCCTGTATCCCCAGGCAGTTAAAAGATGACTTAAATATAAAGTAAAATAATATTTATTTAACATCTTTTAAAGTGGACCAGCCCCGGAAATTAGCCACATTTTATGCCACAGCTTTTCAGCCCCACTGGCAAGGAGGATATTGGCCACGAAAGGACACGAAAAGTCACGAAAACAAAACCAGCAATACTCAGAAGGGGCTGCTAACTACAAACTTCTAACTAGTTTCTTCCCGGATAAACTTCCAATGCTTTCTCCAGGCAATCCATTGCCGCATTGATTGCATCCAGGTTCAGGACATACGCCAGCCTGACTTCGTTCTTACCCAATCCTTCGGTACCATAGAAACCGGTGGCCGGGGCGAGCATGACGGTCTGGTTATTATAGGAGAAATCTTCTAACAGCCATTGGCAGAATTTATCGCTGTCATCAATGGGTAATTTGGCCATGGCATAAAATGCACCACCTGGATTCGGGCAGAACACCCCGGGAATGGCATTCAGTCTTTTTACCAGCAGATCTCTTCTGCGCTGGTATTCCGCTTTAGGGGCATCAAAATAACTATCCGGGAGGTCAACGGCTGCTTCACCCATGATCTGGGCCAGTCCGGGCGGACTGAGACGGGCCTGGGCAAATTTCATGGCCGAATCATATACTGCTTTGTTTTTGGTGACAAACGCACCAAGTCTTGCCCCGCAGGCACTGTATCTTTTTGATATGGTATCCATCAGCACCACATGGTTGTCCAATCCATCCAGGTGCATGGCACTTACATATTCCCCGTCATAACAAAATTCACGATAGGCTTCATCACTGAAAAGGTAAAGATTGAATTTGATGCATATTTCCTTTACCGCCTCCATTTCAGCCCGGCTATAGAGATAGCCGGTCGGATTATTCGGACTGCAGATGATAATTGCCTTTGTTTTCGGGGTAATCACTTTTTCAAAATCGGAAATGGGGGGTAAGGCAAACCCGGTTTCAATTCTTGAAGGGATGGGAACCACTTTCACTCCTGCTGCACAGGCAAACCCATTGTAGTTGGCATAAAAGGGTTCAGGAATAATTACCTCATCGCCCGGGTTAAGGCAGGTGAAAAAGCCGAACATGATCGCTTCACTACCACCGGTGGTGATCAGGATCTGGTCATGGCTGACCGCGATACCCACTTTTTTATAGTACTGCACCAATTTGCGCCGGTAACTTTCATTTCCTGCACTATGGCTGTATTCAAGGACTTTAATATCAGCATTCCGGACAGCATCCAGTATAGCCGGGGGTGTTTCTATATCCGGTTGCCCGATATTGAGGTGATATACTTTAATTCCTTTTTTCTTGGCGGCCTCTGCAAAAGGCACCAGTTTGCGTATCGGGGAGGGGGGCATTTGTATGCCCCGTTGTGAAATGGTCAGCATCCGGCAAAGGTAGGGGGATTATTAAATCACCCTTTATGGAAATCGGCCCTGTTTGATATAGTTTAACCGGTATAAATGGGGCATTTTTCTTCTATATCCGGGGAGGCGATATGAGTAAATTGATCGTCATCAGGCCTTACTATATAATGAAAGAAAACAAAATGGTTGAATAAAACCGTTATTGGATGAATGTAAAATCAGCATTGAAACGGTCTGAATGGTAACGGCAACAGGCAAACGAAATACAGGAAACAAGAAGCGGTTATTCCTGGAAATTGGCCTGTTTTTTAGTGTAAACTCTTAGTAAATACCAGCCGGCAAATACAGAAAAACCCTCAAAATTTGATATAAATCAAATGAATTCTATAAAATGTGGCACCCTTATTGTTATATTTACATTACTAAAATCTATCATTATGATAACCGTTACAATTATCGCCTGGGTTATGTTTTTTGCGTTCCTGGCAGGTTCTGTTATGATGATCACAAGAAGTACGGATAAGGCTTAATTCAGACTGGAAGTAGAAAAAATCGCTCAGAGTTAGTAAACGTTATTAAGAGGCTGTCTCCCATCGAGACGGCCTCTTTGGTTTTTATCCTCTTCCCAGACTCCTTTATGCCGGGGTTCCGGAACCAGTTTATCCATTCCCGGCTATTATCTGTATTAATCTGTCCATAGAGATTATAGAATCCGGACCTCCGTCCGGCGGTTCAGCTGTTTTCCTTTTTCGGTGGTATTTTCCGCTACGGGTTGTTCAGCACCGTATCCCTTCGCCTGTAGCCTTGATGCAAGTATCCCCTTGCTGATCAGGTATTTAACTATTGTGTTTGCCCGATCCTGGGAAAGCTGCTGGTTATGGGCTGGAGCACCCGTATTGTCGGTATGTCCTGCGATCTCAACCCGGGTATCATTATGTCTTTGCAGATAGGCTACTAAATCCTCCAGTTGTGTATAAGAATCGGGTCGTAAACTGGCTTTATCCACATCAAAGTGGACATGATCCAGCCGGTAATTCCTGGGCGGATCAAATTTTACATTTACCCAGAAAGGCTCAGTGAAATATTCATCCTCTTCGAGGGATGGCACAGCAAGGATCATATACTGGGTGGTATCACTGATACTTTTCACACTGACGTGATAATTATCGCCCGGCGGCAGCTGCTGGATGAATTTACCGGACTGGTCTGTAATACCTGAATATGTTTTTCCGGATTTCTCTCCGCGAAACAATATTTCTTCCCCTTTTCCCGGACGGGCCTTCAGGTCTGTTACGGTTACTTTTACACTGGCAATCCGGCTGAGGGAATCGGTTGGAGCAGTTGCAGACTGTGCCGAAATCAACTGAAAGTTTATCAGCAGCAGGCTAAACAGGTATCGCATTCCTTTTTTCTATTCAACGAAAGATGACTTTGAATATTGTCAGCCGGGAATCGCCGGCAGGGGGCAAACTGATTTTAGTTATATTTGAAATACCAGTATATCATGCCAGCTGCGAATACCCATAAAGATCAGACCTTACCCGGTGTGGCAGAATTGTTCTCCACCCTGGAGCATTTCCACCCCCTGAGTCCGGGCATAAAAGATTACCTCAGCCGGCATATTGTGACCTGCAAAGTGCTGAAACGGAAACTCCTGCTCCGGGAAGGGGAGACCTGTCAACATGTTTATTTTATCCGTAAGGGGGCCATACGGGGTTTTTTCCGTGAAGGCGGTAAGGATATCACCACCTGGATCACCATAGAGAATGAAATAGTTTCCTCCATATCCACCTGGGAACAACCCCAACCTGTAACCGAAAACATACAGGCCCTGGAAGATGCAGAATTATATATGATGACCCTGGTGGAGTTAAAAGAAATGTTTAACCGGTTCCCTGAGTTTAATATAGTGGTCCGTAAACTCCTTCAGCAGTATTATGCGGATGCCGAAAGCCGGGCCTACATTGCACGCCTGACCAAAGCGGAGAATAAATACAGGTATTTTCTGAAAAAACATGCGCCACTGGCCAACCGGATTCCACTGAAATATATTGCTTCCTACCTGGGTATGACCCTCGAAACACTGAGCCGGATCCGGAAAAAAATCACCATCTGTTAACATAAAGCTGGAATTAACCTGAAAATTGCCGGGTAATTCACCTTTATATTGTGAATACAGGCCTGGTATCTAGTCATATGTATGTTTCCTGTCATTGTTCAACTACTAAAAATTGGTATACCATTATACTTTCTAAGTGCTTATACATAAAACTGTGAAAATCACGGTAAAAACAGTAGTTGCCCTGAGGAAAGTCAGTAAATTTTCCTTGCGTTCGCTTGACCTTGTGCTATTGGCAGGTACATTTCCGTATGTATACTGCCTTTAATCAGATGATCATGGCTATGAAGGTAATGTAGCTGATGAGCGGGACAGGTTTCTGCTCAATATTAAACCAGTAACAGGTTAAGGTGCAAATGATAAGTTATAAGGTAAATAGTATTCTGAAGTTTCTGATATTGTTGCTGATCCTGGTAGTGGCCGGGGTTATCTATATTTCTGTTCAGCAGGGTCTGCGATTCAGGAGTAATACGGAATCCATCACACATACAGAACAGGTGATGTCGAAAGCAGAGGATATTAAGTTGTATGCCTATGAATATGTACTGGCTGCACGGGATTATATGAATGTGGGAGATCAGAAGTATGCCACGCTCATGGCCTTAAACAGGCAGAAGATGCAGCAGCATCTTGAAGAGCTGGCCTTCACAGAAAAGGCAGACGAACTTCAACCCATTGCTATTGATACATTAAAATATTATGTAAACCAGCTGACCGGACTTTCACTTCAGGTGGACAGTATCATTAAGCTGGACAATGAAACAGCATCAAGGGAAGTGGCTGAGGATGAAATAAAAAGCCGGATGGATTACCTGCTCCGTCCGATAAATGTATTCGCCAATAACCTGAAGGAACTGGAATCAAAAGAAAGAGTATTGCAAAGAGGTGAAGGGGAGCAATCACTGTTCCGGTTAAAAAGTATATTATATGCTGTATCGGGTTTAATAATTCTGCTTGGTATAATCATTATCAGGCGGGTCAGGACGGAGTTTCTCCGCCAGCAGGCAAGTGAAAAGAAATT
>CAZFLL010000024.1:35031-43565 GCA_964519865.1 uncultured Chitinophaga sp.
GCAAGGGACCTTTATGGATTCAGTGCGGAAGAGGCCATTGGTAAATATTCGGTTGACCTGCTGCGTACTACCCTGACAGATGAAGAATACCAGGCCGCGCTGACTGACATGATCGAAAATGATTACTGGTCAGGGGATTTACAACGGAGCAAAAAGAACGGCGATCCTGTTTACGTACACTCATCGCTATCTGCCATCCGGAATGAAGCAAAAGATATTACAGGATATGTATCGGTAAGTTTTGATATTTCCAAAGAGCGGAAACTGCGGGAACAGGTGAAATACCTGGCCAGTATTGTGGAACAGGCCACGGATGCCATTATTTCTGTGGATGAGGATAAACGGATTATCAGCTGGAATTCCGGTGCGGCAAAACTGCATGGATTTACTGAAGCAGAAGTGAAAGGACGAATGCTCCAGGAATTAAATATCGCCCGTCTTACCCGTGAGGATGAAGCCGAGAGTATGCAAGCTATTTTAGTACACGGAGTCTGGACCACCGAAACAATGCTTTATCATAAGGATGGCAGTTCGTTTTTTGGTTCCATTACCGGGTACCCGTTATTTGACAGTCACCATGAAATACGGGCAGTGGTGTTTTTTGAAAAAGACATCAGTCTCCGGAAAAAAATGGAAACCCAGCTTCAGCAGTATAATGAAGAGCTGGAAACAGAAGTAGCCAGCCGCACCAGTGAGATCCGGCAGAGTGAAATGCAGTACCGTTACCTGTTCGAAAATAACCCGATGCCGATGTGGGTTTTTGAACTGGAAGAATTCCGTTTCCTGGATGTGAACGAAATGGCCATACACAAGTATGGTTACAGCCGGGAAGAGTTCCTGTCCATGACACTTACGGATATCCGTCCGGAAGCAGACAAAGACCGGTTCCGCAGTTTTGATCATGCCTGGAAAATGTCCTCAGATGATACCAACCGCGGGGTATGGCGCCATTGCAAAAAGAACGGGGAAATTATTGATGTGGAAGTGATCGCCCATTCTATATTATTCCAGGGCACGAAAGCCCGGCTGGTCATGTTGAATGATGTAACTGCCCGGCTTAAATCAGAACGGGAGCTGGTGACCAGTGAAAAGAAATTCAGGGCATTGATTGAAAACAGTACAGATATCATCGCCCTGATGGACGCTGACCGTAAAATCAGTTATCGCAGCCCTTCCGCGATCCGGATTACCGGGTGGACGGATGAAGAAGTATTAAAAAAGGATTTCCTGGAAGATATTGTGCACCCGGATGACCGTACCCGTGTCGGCGAAGTTTATCGCGAATCACTTTTGAGCCCGGGTGTGCCGTTTGTTACCTATTACCGGAGCCTGCATAAAAACGGCGGGTATATTGATGTGGAAGGCGTGCTGATTAACCTGCTGCACCGGAATTATATTAAATCCATGGTGTTTAATCTCCGGGATGTGACTGAACAGAAAAAGGCGGAACAGAAACTGGTGGCCCGTGAAAAGAGATTCCGTTCACTCATTGAAAACAGTTTTGATATTATTATCCTCCTGGATGAACAATTCAAAGTAAAATACCGGAGTCCTTCTGCGGAAAGGTTAACCGGCCGTTCAGATCTTGAGGTAAATGGTACTGATCCGCGTTTAGCCGTTCACCCCGATGATATACCTGTCATAAATAACGGGATAAAAAAACTGATGACTGCACCCGGAAGTTCTGAGTATGCATTATTCCGGTACCAGTGTAAAGACAATTCTTACCGGTGGATGGAAGGATATGCGACCAACCTGCTGCAGGATGAGAATGTCCAATCCATCGTCTTTAATTACAGGGATGTGTCTGAACGGATAGCAGCCGAGGAAAGACTGGCAAACCGGGAAAAACACTTCCGGGCCCTGATCGAGAACAGTATGGATGTGATAACGGTATTTGATGAGGATATTATGCTGGTATACCGGAGCCCGTCAGCCACCAAGGTTACCGGACTGACCGATGAAGAAGCCCTGGGTAAGGATGGCCGTAACAATATCCACCCGGATGATTTAGACGCGGTTAATGTGGTTTTAAAGGATTTGCTTACCATGCCTGGAAAATCATTGAATCTCCTGTTCCGTTACAGGTGCAGCGATGGCCATTATATATGGGCGGAGGGTAGTGCCACCAATCTGTTGCAGGAGGACAATATCAGGGGCCTGGTCTTTAATCTCAGGGATGTTACCGGACGGATTGAAGCCGAAGAGAAAATCAGAAGCAGTGAAGAACGCTATCGCCGTACCCTTGAAAATATGATGGAGGGGGTACTGATCATGGGCTTTGACTGGAAATTCAGGTATGTAAATAAGGCTATGGCGGCCCAGTTTAAAATGACGAAGGACCAGTTGATTGATTCCACACCGAGGGAAATTCTGCCGGGTTATCATAAATCCGAAGTCAATCTGCTGATCCGTCGCTGCCTGGAGGAAAGAATACCGGCCCAGCTGGACAGTTATTTTGTTCTGCCAGACGGGTCAGATACCTGGGCACAGCTGAGTATACAGCCGGTGCCGGAAGGAGTATTTATTCTGAGTGTGGACATTACGGAAAAAGTCAGGGCTGCTGAAGACCTGAAAAAACAGGAAGATAAACTGGCCGCAGTTGCCATGACTTCCCCGGGACTAATCTATTCATTCCGGATGAGACCGGACGGTACATTCGGATTCCCCTACCTGAGTAATGTGGTGAATGATATGTTTGGATTTAATGCGGAAGAAGTAAAAGATAATGTTAACCTGATCATCGAATCAGCAGTTACCGAAGACCAGGAAGTTTTAATGCAAAGTATAATGGAATCCGTAAGGGATATGAAACCCTGGAAACTGGAATTCCGTTACCATCACCCGATAAAAGGAATCATCTGGGTGGAAGGCACATCCATTCCGAAACGTGAAATGGATGGCGGAGTGATCTGGCATGGTATCATCATGGATGTGACGGAGCGTAAACTGATCCAGGAAAAAATCAATGAACAGGCTGCCCAGCTGCGTACACTCAGTGATAACCTGCCGGGGGTAATGATCTACCAGGTTGCCGGTTCCACATTTGAAGACAGGCATTTTACCTATGTGAGTAATGAAGTGACCCGCCTGACCGGTAAAACACCGGATGAAATTATTGCAAACCCTCTGTTGCTTTATGGTAATATCGTGGAAGAAGATATTCCGCGGCTGGAACTGGCAGAAAGAAAATCGTATAAGGAGTTAACTATTTTCAATGAAGAAGTCCGCTTCCGTTCATGGAATGGAAACATCCGCTGGCTCAATATTGTATCCACACCACGCAAAAACGAGCAGGGACAACTGGTATGGGATGGTTTCCATATCGATATTACAGACAGGAAAAATGCCGAAGTGGCCATCCGGGAAAGCGAAGAGCGTTACAGGACCCTGGTGGAACAGGCATTTGACGGGATCCTGTTTTATGACAAATCGGGCAAAATACTGGAATGCAATAACAGCGGGGCCAATACTCTTGGCTTTAACCGGGAAGAGTTATTACAAATGAATGTATCAGACCTGTTTTATGCAAAGGATCTGGAGATGCGTCCGTTGGATATTCCTCAGGTTACAACCGGGGCGCAGGTCTTTGATTACCGGACGATGCGCCGCAAGGATGGTTCGCCGGTTGAAATTGAACTGGTGACCAGGATGTTGCCTGATGGCCGATACCTGGCTGTAGGCAGGGATATTACCGATCAGGCAAAATCGCTGTCCCAGCAGATTCTACTTTCTTCCATTGTAAATTCATCTGATGATGCTATTATCAGTACTGACCTGAGTGGGTTGGTAACCAGCTGGAATACCGGGGCCGAACTGATGTATGGCTATTCTGAAGCAGAAATGCTTGGCCGCGATACCCTGATACTGTTGCCAGCAGATATTTTTAATGATGAAGTGGAAATGTTGAAACGGATTCTTAATGGGGAATCTCTTCAGCATTACGAGACCAGCAGAAAAAGAAAAGACGGGGAGGTTTTACGGGTTTCCATTACCGCCTCACCATTGGTAAATAAAAACGGGGAAATCACAGGTATTTCAAAAATCGCCAGGGACATTACCCGAAAAAAACTGGATGAGGACCGGATAAAAATGTCCAATGAGCGGTATGAATCTGTTGCGAAAGCCACGAGTGATGCGATCTGGGATTTTGATTACCAGACAGGAAGAACATTTATAGCCGGTTCCGGCTACAGGGATCTTTTTGGTTATCCGCTTGTAAATGTTTTTACGGAACCGGGATTCTGGGAAGACCGGATTCATCCGGAAGATAAAGAGCAGGTATTAAAGGGCATGGATACCGCAAAACAGGATAAATCTGTCAGTCAGTCGAGCCTTGAATACCGTTTCCTCAAAGCGGATGGGACCTGGGCTTATCTGAATGACCGGTTCTTCATTATCCGTGACCAGGATGGAAATCCGCTTCGTTTACTGGGCGCCAAACAGGATATCACCAAACAAAAGGAAGCAGAGGAAGAACTCAGGAAAATAGCCATGGAAAAGCAACTGTTGTATGAACGGCTGTCGGTGATTCTGAATACCCTGCCCGCCAGTGTGGCCCTTCTTGATTCAAGGGGCGTGATGGTTGAAGTGAATGATGCCTGGAAAGCATTTGCCGATGTAAACGGTTTCTCAGGATTAAATTATGGTATCGGGGATAGTGATCTTATCAACTCCACCCAAACATTCGGCGATGATGAAAAATACGGGAAGGATATTTCAGCCGGGATAAAAGAAGTATTATCAGGAGTTGCCTCCCAGTTTGAGTATGAGTATTCCTGGCACCTGCCCAGGCTGAAACGCTGGTTCCGCATCGTGGTTACTCCACTGAAGGGGAAAGAATTTAACGGGGTGGTGGTGATGCACATGGATATTTCTGAAATCAGGCGGCTTGAACTGGAAAGGATAGAAAGTAAAATAGAAGAACAGAAGAAAGTAACGGAAGCGATGCTTAAAGGGCAGGAAAAAGAACGGAATGCCATTGGTATTGAACTGCATGATAATGTGAATCAGATTTTGGTAGGGACGAAAGTGCTTTTATCCGTGGTGCGTGAGTATCCTGAAAAAAATGAAGAATTATTACCCATCTGTATCGAGAATATCAGCCTGGCCATCCAGGAGAACAGGAAAATCGCGCATGAGCTGGTTACACCTAACCTGTCGGCCGAAAACCTGCTGCAACAGATTACCCGGCTGAGTCAGACCATGCTGAAAAATGCCGGAATCAATACCTATATCAATCACGAAAGCCTCCATGAGCATCTGCTGACTGATGAAATGAAGCTGGCCTTATACCGGGTGGCCCAGGAACAGTGCACCAATATTATTAAGTACGCCTCCGCAGAACAGGTCATCATCTCCCTGGCTACCAAGAAAGATATTCTGATTATGCGCATCGCGGATGACGGACAGGGAATGGATCCAGAGAAAGTAACCCATGGAATCGGGCTGAAAAACATTTCAAGCCGGCTGGGTGTGTTTGGCGGAACGATCAGTGTTGATACAGCTCCCGACCAGGGCTTTGCACTGGAGATTGAAATTCCGCTGGTGCCGGTAAAGAATACAGTGTTGCTGAACTGAAAACGCAGGGATAAATACTGATTTCTTATTATGTGTACCTATTGTTCAGGCGCTAAAATCAACTACCTTTACAGGCTAAAATGCCATGGTGAATAGAGCAGCAAGATCCGAACGTACCTGGGGAGTTATCCGGACTCTTTTCATGCTTATTCTCCTGTTTGTCCTCCCGCCGGTACATGGTCAGTTGTGTACAGGCAGTTTAGGGGACCCGGTGGTGCATATCGATTTTGGTACCCCGGCCAGCCCTTCCACCGGTTTCACCGCACCTGGCTATTCTTATTCCGCTTCTTCCTGTCCGAATGATGGATTTTATACAGTAACAAATTTCAGTACCGGTTGTTTCGGTAATGCCTGGCATACCGTCGCCGCTGATCATACCGGGGGCGGGAATTATATGCTGGTGAATGCCTCTTACCAACCCGGTGATTTCTTTGTTACCACGGTCACGAATCTCTGTCCAAATACCACGTATGAGTTTTCAGCCTGGATCATGAATGTACTTCTATCCCCGTCAGGGATTAAACCCGATATCACCTTTCGAATTGAAACAACTGCCGGTACTATCCTGAATCAATACAGTACTGGTGGTATCAGTGTGACTTCTTCGCCCCGTTGGGATCAATATGGTTTTTATTTCACCACTACCCCCGGTAATTCCGATGTGGTGATCCGGATGACCAATAATGCACCAGGTGGCGGTGGAAATGACCTGGCACTTGATGATATTATGTTCCGCCCCTGCGGACCGGTGGTGAGTTCGGCTATCCAGGGTGTCAGCCTGCCGGTGAATGTCTGTGTATACGACCAGCAACCCTACCTGTTTACCGGGGCGGTTTCACCTGGTTTTATTAACCCGGTGTTCCAGTGGCAGCAATCCGCTGACTCCGGAAGAACATGGACGGATATAGCAGGGGCTAACAGCCTGACTTACCTGAGGCAACCATCACTGGCAGGACGGTTTCGTTACAGACTGTCTGTGGCGGAAAGCGGCAATGCCGGTATATCTTCCTGTCGTATTGCTTCTGAACAACTGGAAGTGAATATTCACCCGCGACCCCTGGTTGATGCAGGTCCGGATAAAATACGTGTTGCAGGGTATAGTGATACCCGGCTGTCCGGCGTAGTTTCGGGGGAGAATGTACAGTACCACTGGACACCGCCTGATTATATCAGTTCAGACACGGCATTGCAACCTTTGGTAACCCCGCCCGGCGATATGCAATATCTTTTAAACGCGGTTTCAGACGCGGGATGTACCAATGAAGATGCCGTCAATGTAAAAGTAGTGGCCGGGGTATTTGTTCCCAGCGCATTTACACCGAATAATGACGGGAAAAATGACCATTGGACCATTCCTTTTCTTGATCCTGCCTGGGGAGCAAGAGTGATGGTGTTTAACAGGGCAGGACAGGTTGTATACCAGGCAAAAGGGGTTGCGGTAGACTGGAATGGCCATTACAAAGGGATGCCCCTGGATGGCGGTACTTTTGTGTACTATATCCAATTTGGGGATGGCAAACCTGATCTGAAAGGAACCGTAACACTGATCCGCTGATTTCCATAATTTTTTTCAACTTAACTTTTTATTGCATGAAACTGCTTCTGGCTAAACGAATGTTATTTATCGGGGTCCTGTTGTTCAGTGCAGCCCTTTCCGCACAGGATGCCACCACGTTATACAGTGAAGGCCTGAAACTGAAAGAAGCCGGTAAAGCCGGGGAGGCGCTGGAGAAATTTAAAAAAGCCCTATTGCTGAAACCCGGATATTCAGAAGCGCTCTATGAAATGGGCTGGTGTCAGAATGACCTGAAAGATTATACAGGAGCTATCTCCAGTCTCCGGAAAGCAAGGAATGGTATGAGTACCATCCCCAAAGTTTATTTCGAACTGGGTTTTGCCTTTGAAAAGACCACCCAGTTTGATTCAGCCAGAATTTGTTTTAAACGCTGCCTCGAATTGAAGCCTGACTACAGCGGGGCATACCGCCACCTGGGCTATATTGCCTACAACGCAGAGGACCATACCGGGGCGCTGGACTATTTCCGCCAATATGAAATCAACTGGAAAACACCCTCCACGGATTACCTCTACTGGTATCAGAAAGGGTTTTCCAATAATGCCCTGAAGCAATATGATTCAGCCGTAGCCGCCCTGAATAAATCACTTGAATTTAAAAAGAACTATACCAATACCTGGCTGGAGCTGGGATTTGCCTATTCTAGACTGAAGCAGAATGAAGAAGCGATTTCCAATTATAAAAAAGCCATGGAGCTGGATCCGGGCAGTCATGTCCCTTATAACGGGATCGGTGAAGTTTACAGGGATAATATTAAAAATATGGATGAAGCGATGAACTGGTACCGGAAATCGCTGGAGATAAACATCAATGAACGAAAGGCCAATTACGGGATGGGATATTGCCTGAATTCAAAAAACAAATATGCCGAAGCACTGCCCTACCTGCGTAAAGCCATTGCATCCGAGTCTACCTATGTTGCCGCTTATGTGGAACTGGGTTACAGTTTATTTAAAACCGGAAGCCTGCCAGAAGCAGTGGTTAATCTTAAAAAAGCCATTGAACTGAATCCCAAAAATGAAAATGCACGGTATTACCTGGTTCTATTATATGTGCAGCAAAAGGATAAAGTTAATGCGCAACGATATGTGGATGAACTGAAATCACTCAGTTCAAAACATGTAACGACACTGCAGTCAAAGGTCGATGCCTTGTAGAGGAATATTACCGCAATTATCTTTTACGGACGAACAGCTGTTAAACAGGCTTGTTCACTTATTTATCAGCCGGGAATTGCCTGGCCGTGCAGACTATTTTTACCTTGTTTATCGTGTAGTAACAGACTTAATTGTCGTCCGGTGTTAAAATCCTGGCATTAAAAATTGTGAACTGCACAGGCAGTTTGGTATGCAATGAGCCTCCCCGGTTTTCTAACCGG